>JBARKD010000331.1:0-18262 GCA_049800615.1 Acidobacteriaceae bacterium
GCATAGGCAAAGCCGATCCGGGGACCGAAGTTGGTGTACTTGGTCGGTCCCAGCGTGCGGGGAATGCCCGGATCCAGGGGAACGACCAGGCCCAGGGGGGCGCCGGGAAACGCCAGCGACTGCTGCCCGGCAACGACCGTTTCCAGCTTATTCTGGGTGTCGTACCACGGTGTGGCAACTTCCCAGCGCAAGCCGTAATTGACGGTGAGATTACGGGTCGCGCGCCAGCTGTCCTGACCATAAAACCCATAGTATTTGCTACGCGAATCCAGGAGCTGCTGGCTGGCCTGCACAAACGAGTTCGGCGCCCCGATCAGGAAGTCGGCAAAATCCAGGCCGGTTTCCGAGCCATTAAAACCAAAGCACCCATTGTAGCAGTCGTAGTTGCGTTCGTTGATCTGGTTGTAATGCAGATTGGCGCCGAACTGCAGAGTGTGTGTTCCGAGAATCTTGGTGAAGTTGTCGATGATCTGAAAGGTATTGTTGTACTGCCGCAAGGCATCCGGCGGAACACCGAGGCTGAAGTTGTTGAACATGAGGTTGGCAACACCCTCGTAGGCGGAGTTGGTCGGCGAAATGCCACCGTCGGGACCCCACGGAGTAACAAAACCCTGCGAGGCGAGGCTGACCCCCAGACCTTGTCCGGCGGTCGGTTGCCCGGTTTGGTTCACATCGCGCAGGTAGGCCAGGCGAACATCGTTCACCGTCGAGGAGTTGAACGTGGTCGTAAGCCCCAGATTGATCATCTGGGTTTTCCCCTTATTGGTTGCGGAAAATCCTGGAACCGTGACTTGGCTATACGGATTGATGGTATTGAACTGATCGAAGAAGTAATAGCCGAAGACAGCACCAAACCGGGTAGGAACGTCCAGACGCCCACTACCCTTATCGTCGCTCAACGTTTCGTTAAACGCGGAGGTGGAGTAGCCGGGTCCGCCGTTGACAATTCCGTTGGCCGACGGCACGTATTTCAGCGAGTTCACCGCCACGGGTGACCAGGCGCTTTGCGGAATGTTTGCGTTGGGAAACACGCACGTCGCTGTATCGGTGCAGCCGGGAGTGTAGTAATTTTCCCCTTGCGTAACGGGATATCCCACTTTCTGGGAGAGCGTGTTCGCCCAGCCCGCGCCCACAACCGTTCCTGACAGGGAACCTGTCTGGTCTGACAGATCGCCCGTCCGGTCCGAGTCGGACGGCACGGGATAGCTTTGCGTCGCACCCAGGATCTGCCGAGTTCCCTGATAGTCGGCGAAGAAGAACATTTTGTTTTTGTGAATCGGTCCTCCGACCGTTCCCCCAAATTGATTCTGGATGAAGACGCCGCGCGTCGGAGAGTAGTAGTTCCTCGCATCCAGATCCGTATTACGCAGGAAGTCGAAAACCGTTCCGTGAAAATCGTTCGTCCCCGACTTCGTGACCACGTTCACCTGGCCGCCGGCGTAGTTTCCGTATTCGGCGTCGAAGTTGTTGGTAATAATGCGGAACTGTTCGATCGAATCGAGATTGGGAATCATGGCAGCGCCGTTGTGCACGCCTTCTTCGGCATTGGCGCCATTCACCATGAACGCGTTCGATCCCGTACGGCCGCCGTTCACGGATTGCTGACCGTTGTCCAGGTCGCCCGATACCTGAGTTGCACCAACTCCTGAAGTCCCGCTGTCTGTGCTATGGGAGTAAGGCGACACTCCAGGCTGCAATTTCAGCAGGTCGATGTAGGAACGCCCGTTCAGCGGCACCGACGTGATTTTAGTGTCCTGAATGACCACACCATTTTGCGTGCTCTGCGTCTCTACCTGCAGAGCGTCGCTTTTCACGCTGACCGTATTGGTAACGGTGCCCAGCTGCAGGGTGATGTCCACGCGAACCGCGGAATTTGTATCGATCTTGATCCCCGTCTGCCGGTAATCGCGGAAGCCCGCCTGGCTGACGGAGAGATTGTAGGTGTCAACGTTCAGCGTGGGAAGATTGTAGAAACCTTTGGAGTCGGTAACCGCGGTGCTCTGAATGTTTGTCGACACGCTGTTGGCTACAACCGTCACTCCGGGCACAACCGCGCCGCTGGGGTCGGTGACGACTCCGGAGATGGAACCTGTTATTGCTGCCCAAGCGCTAAGGCTGCAGAAAATCACAGCGCCCACTACCCCAGCGAAAGACACGAATCTGAAGTATCGATTCACTGCCCTGACCTCACAAAGAAAGAATTAGTGGCGGGATCCCGAAACCAAACGACGATAAACAAAATTAAACGATGATAAAAAAGAGGGTACTGGCGATCCCTTATGGTGTCAAGAAATTGCGATTGTGCCAACAGGGCGGTGTGCCACGCTGGCACGGAGAACGTTTTTAAACCTGTATTTTAACCTGTATTTGGGCACGACTCTAACCGGGCCGCTATCGTGAGCAGCATTCCGAAGGCTTTACGGGCTGCGGAAAAAAACACGGCGAAGCAGCCTGTAAACCAATTTCCTGAAATGCCCGGAGGCATGCATGAGTTTCGACTACTTCAAGCGATCCAAGGTGAGCAGCCGGGTGAGCAGGCGGGTGAGCAGGCGCAAATTTGTACAGCGCTCGTTGATGGCTGGCGCGGCCAGTTCGCTCATCCCCGCTGCAGGTTTTGCGGAAAAAACCTCGGCCCCTGCGTCGGCCGGCCCTAACCTTTACCAGCAAATCGGAGTGCGGCCGATCGTCAACGCAAAAGGGACCTACACCATCTGTGCAGGCCGGGTCGGCTCCTCGCTGTCTGCGCTATCCTCGTAAGTGGGAGAGCGTGTTGAATCTGCAGCGAAGTAGGGCCATGGGTGTGCTGGTTCGATTAGCTCTGCTCGTTCCTCTCGCGGCAGCGCGACTGCTGTGCCAACAAACAGGTAACCCTCCCGCATTGCCCTCAACCCTGGAGCCGGTGTTCTCAGGTTTTGAGCCTCCGCAGACGAGCAATTACGGGCTCGTCTATGTGCCGCTTGATAGCTGGGTCTATCCCGCGTTTGAGCGCCTGTTCTCGCTCGGCTATGCCGACTCGGCATACCTGGGCATGCGGCCGTGGACACGCACCGCCTGCCTGCAGATTCTGCAGGAGACATACCAGAAACTGGAAATCGCTCCGCAGGATCAGGAGGCGTGGAGCATCTTCCAGGCGCTTGCGGCGGAATTCGGAATCGATGCCGGCCAGACAGCGACCAGTGCCGAACTACGGGATATCTACACGCGCAACATGTATATCAAGGGGCGGCCCATCAACGACTCCTTCCATTTTGGGCAAACCCTCATCAACGACTATGGGCGCCCATACCAGCAAGGCTTCAACGCACTTGACGGATTCACTGCGTGGGCGCAGGGATATCACTTTTCTCTGGATGTTCGCGGGGAATACCAGCATGCGCCCGGGCGTGCGGCCTACCCTCTTTCCGTTCAAGAACTGATTGCCCAGGTGGACAGCACTCCCCTGCTGGCGCCTGAGCCCGTGCCGCAAACCAATGTCTTTCGTTTGATCCATGCCAACCTTGCCGTTTCCTTGGCCAACAACGAAATATCCGTGGGCAAGGTGGAGGACTGGTGGGGCCCGACAGAAGCGGGCAGCATGGCGCTCAGCAACAATGCCGAACCCATCTACGCCTTGCGTATCAACCGCGTGACGCCGTTGCGCATCCCCGGCGTCTCCGATCTTCTCGGGCCGATTCGCTACGAGGGCATATTCGGGTCCCTCAAGGGCCATCGTTATCCGAACGCTCCCTGGATCCACGCCGAAAAATTCAGCTTCAAGCCGCTGCGCGATGTCGAGTTCGGTTTCTCACGGGTTGTCGTTTTTGCCGGCAAGGACCATGTGCCTCTCACGTTCGGAACCTTCTGGCATAGTTTCACCAGCTTCAGCAATGTGAGTCTGGCCGAGAAGCAAGGCAGGGATGATCCCGGCTTCCGCAGCTCCACCTTCGACTTTACGTGGAGGCTTCCCTGGATGCAGAAATGGCTGACACTGTATTGCGATTCGATCGTTCACGATGACGTGAGCCCGCTCGCTGCTCCACGCCGCGCCGCGGTGAACCCCGGCATCTACCTGTCCCGTTTGCCTGGGCTTTCGCACGTCGACTTGCGTGCCGAAGCGGTGTCCACCGATCCCGTGTCCTCGACCCAGGGCGGTCAATTCATCTATTACGAGTATGAGTATCCTGACGGCTATACGAACAAGGGCAACCTGCTGGGAAGCTGGATCGGACGGGAAGGCAAGGGAGGTCAAGCCTGGCTTACCGACAGGATCAGCCCTAAAGAATACATACAACTCGGCTACCGCAATGCCAAGGTGTCCAAAAACTTCATCCCCGGCGGCACCACACAGAACCTCATCAATATCAAAGCGGTGCTTCGTCTCAAGGAGAATTTGGAGCTGAATGCTTTCGGGCAGGCTGAGTTCTGGAAGGCGCCGGCTCTGGCCTCGGGACAGCAGCATGACTTTACGGGATCGGTGCAGCTCACTTACTTCCCTAAATTGGCTTGGCGCCGCTAAGAGTGTCTGGCTCCGATAGGACGCCACAGCCGGGTAGTGCCGAGCCGCCCAATCTACCGTGAAGACAACTTTTGATTGGCCCAATCGAGAAACATTCGCGGTAGCAAAAGAAAGGGGCTCTTCTTGCGAGCCCCGGAAAATCACCTTCTTGAAAACTGCAGTTGTTCCGGGCTACCGGCCGGTTCCCCGTACGGTAAGGATCGGAACACCGCTGTTATAAGCGTTGCTGTTGACGACGATCTGCTGAGTGGTCAGGCCTGAGCCGACTGGCTGGAACACCACGTCGATGGTGCAGGCACTGCCTGCGCCCAAGGTGACGTTATTCCCGCAGGTCGAGCTCCCAGCCAAGCTGAATGAATTGTTCGGGCCGTTCGTGGTGTAGAACTGCGAGGCCAGGGTTAAGTTGGTGTTGCCGATGTTGTACTCGGTCGCCTCCAGGGTGGAGCTTTGGCCTACAGTGACCCCGCCAAAGGCAAGGGTGGAACGGTTCCCGTTGAGACGAAGGAGGTTATTCGTGGTGCCGTTGCCGATGTTGGCGATGACAAAGCTCTGTCCACCGGCAGACATGGCCATGGTGCTGGCGCCGGAAAGCGAACTATTGTCGAAATTGACCAGGTATTGTGGAGTACCGACAGCTATCTGGTCGACCGTGATGGTGTTCGCCACGCCATCCAGAACGTACAGGGAGCCGGCCGGGTCGAATGTTAACCCGGTTGGATCCGTTACATTGTTCAATGCCACCGGACTTCCGACGCTTCCGTCAGGAGAAACTTCGAACACCCCGCCAACACCGGATGGGTCGCCCCCGTCGCCGATGAACAGCTGGGCGGTGTACGGGTTGGTGACCAGCGCTTGAGGAAAGACGATGGATATGCCGGCCGGTATTGGCAACTTAACGGGTGTTGTCGCACCAGCAGCCAGCTTGACCACATAGCCGGGACTGCTGCTACCCGCGTTCACTCCCCCTGGGCCCGCGTCTCCCACGTACAGGTTCCCTAAGAAATCGAGGGTCAGTGCGATCGGATGCTGCAGGAGACCTCCCGGAGCAATCACCACAAAAGGCGCAAGCCCCGTTGCGGTTGGTACCTCGATCACTTCGCCAAGATTAAAGTCGGCAATGAAAAGATTGCCGGCTCCATCCAACGCCAGAGCGCTCGGCGCCTGCAGGGTGATGGTTCCGGTGGAGACCGGAGTCAGGTTGGTTCCTGCAAGACCGGCGGTGGAATATACCTTGCCGCCCACCGTGTCAGCAATGTAGAGGGTATTGTTCAGGCCCGAAATTGCCAGGGCCTGGGGCTGCTGCAGATTGGTTGCGGTGGTAGCGGCGTTGAGAGGATAGGTAACCTCGGCTGCGCCATCACCCATTTCGTACACATTGGTTGAGCCCAGAATGGTGGTATTGGCGCCCCGAACCAGGATGGCTACATTCCGCAAACCTGGATAGGTAGGCGAACCTTGATAATTGCCCAGGCAGGTGTACGGGTAATAGGGAGAAACGGTAGGACCGCCACCCCCCACCGTGTCGTGGTTTCCGTTGGTGCAGTTGCCCCCCGTGGCTGCCGTCAGTTCCGCACTGTTGTCACCCTGGGAGACGACGCGAAACCCTCTGAGCGTGGTCGGCGCATTGAATTCGAAATTGAATTGAATCACCGGGCCCGCCTGGCCAACGTTGATGGCGCCCACATTTGTCGCGTTGGCGTAGTTTACCTGCACCACCTGGCCGGCGCCGGGAGTGGGTGCGCCCGTGACCAGCACGTCGAGATCGCCTGCTGTATCCAGCACCAGACTGCTGGCGGTTCCGATTCCGTTGTTGGGGATGATGAACGGAGTGGCAGGCGAAGCGGCCGGCACTTCGACGATCTGCTCCCCGGGGTTGTATTGGCCCGATCCCAGATACGCCAGAATAAACAGATTGCCCGACGGGTCGAGGACCAGACCGGAGGGCTCGTTAATCACAAAAGATTGCGTGGCTACCTGGCTCGCGGCTCCCCCGGTATCGGCCACTTTGTAGACGCCGCCATTGCTCCCGGAGTAATTGCCATTGTCGGCGATATAGAGATTGTTCCCGGCATCCCGCAGCAGAGAGGCGGGTGTGTACGGCGAATTGAGTCCGGTGATATTCAGCGTCTGCAAAGTATGGCTGCCTGCAGCAAGAGAATAGATGGCGCCGACTTCCGTCACAGTCGGATAGTCGCCAATGAACAGCGTGCCCGCACTGTCAACCGCGAGGGAGATCGGATTTACCAGCGGCGTTCCGGAAAAAAGGAGCTGCGCGGTTCCCGTCAAATTCCCCGTGTTATCGGCAGGCATTTCGATGACGCGCCCATACGTCGTCCCGTCACTGTTAGTCGGACTGTCTGCAATGTACAAGTCGCCCTTGGCATCGAGGGCGATAGCCTGAGGGGTGGATAACGTGAAGCCGGGCGTCGGTATATCTGTCCAGAATCCGCCGGAAAGCAGCACCGCGATCTGGTTGGCGTTGGTGTCCGCTACAAAGATCACGCCCTGATTGGTATTGTTCACAGCCATCGATTGCGGACCGTTGAATCCGCTGAACGTGGGCTGTTGCGAATCGATAATGAGTGCGGGCGCCGCCGCACGAGCAGGGGAACAGAACATGAGCGCCAGGATTGGGAAGCAGAGAATTCTCCACTTCCATGCTGAGTACTTTAGTAGTGACTCTGACGATATATCGGGCATGACGACTGGACTCCTGTACAACTTCGGTTCGGTCTCCCCTAGTCTACGGGGCAGTTTTAAACTTGCAACCCTTTGCATAACAACCAGAGGGCACGAAAAATTACGATTAGGGTCGAGCATCATCCCTAACTCGAAAGTTGCAGGTTGCTTGAGGGAGTGACAAGAGGCTACACGTTACTGTCGCAAAATGCTACAGCCTTCAGCCAGGGCTGGATAAAAATTCGCCGCCACAGCAAACGGGCCCGGCGAAGCCGGCCCGAACGGCTCGTTACTGTGACAGTTTCCTCTTTCCAATCAATGGCTTGGCCGCGATGAGCAGAGGGTACGAAAGTGTACTCTTCTGGTTCAAAAATTCGCTGATTGGGAAAAGATAAACCCTGGACGAGCTCAGGAAATCTTCAAGTGAGCTTGTGACAGGTTTGTGGTTTCGATGGGCAAAACAGACATGCATTTCACGCAGGCACGGCTACACTAAACTCGCCATGAACCTTCAAGAGCAACCTTGCGTGGCTTTGGTTAGGCGCCGGGCCCTGCAGTTGGCTAAAGGGCAACCACGCGGTGAATCGAGTCGGCCCGGAAAATCGTGAACTTACCCTGGTCGTAACCGCCAAAGTAGATAAGCCCACAGCGGCCTTTCCCGGTGCAGGTGAGGGAAACCTGATGGAGGGATCGAACCCCCGGCCGATCTTCGTACTCCAGCAGCACGACGGGTTGTCCGGTCATTGGGGTCGACAAGCGAAGGCCGGCAAAGTCGATCAATCTGCCGGTAACCGGTTGCTGCGAAGTAGAAACCGAAGAATGCGGTTCAGGACTCACCCCATGATTGAAGCAGATAGAATGTATCCGCTCAAGTGACAGATGGCAGAATGCCGTACAACCTTTGTGCAATATTGGGTATCTCTCTAAACAGGTTTGTAATGTTGGCGCGTTTTGGCGCAGTTCTCAGCTGCACCTTAGCTTCCTAAGTAGAGAGTTCATGCTGATTGCTCATCTCAAAGCGCACATGGTTACTGCAGAAACGGTAGAACTGCTCCCTGTGCGCCATGAAAATGACCTTAAGAAAGCAGTCTCCGGGCTTCTCGATGGCTGGGTCTCTTCCGGGTTCCTCATTTGGGAAAAGTTTATCTATCCCTGGCATCAGGTACGAACCATCGAGGTCAGGGTAGAGAATCTTTCCAGTGAGGAATCCGCGCGGCAGATGCTGGACCTGCAGGGGGCTGACCGGGCTCGCTTACACGATGAGTTCTGGAAAGGTACGCGCCAAACGTAACACCGACCCGGCCTTAAAGTTTGGCGTGAGAAGCGTGTTGAAATCGATCGTCTCCTTTTTCCATCCAGGGAGCTGCGCTCTGTTCTTCCGGCCGTGCGCTCAATGCAAACGCAGGCCTACCCTTTGTCATCCCGAGAGCCTGTGACTTTTTGGGGTGAAGGGGCGGGGCTTTCAGAGTCTGCGTGCGAACCGGTGTTTCAAAAAGATCTATCGCCGGTTCAGTGAACCGCAGATCCCTTCGGTCGGGACGACAATTTTGTTCCATCAAGATCTATTGCCGGTTCAGGAAACAGCAGGTCCCTCCACTGCGCTTCGCTCCGGTCGGGATGACAATTTTGTGGGGGGTTGAAGGGGCGGGGCTTAAGCCCTCCGGGTCATTTAGACCGGGGTGGCGTCGTAGATAACTGTATTTCTTGCCCAGCGACCAAGGATGGGGCACCCGATCCTTGGTCGCTGGTGACCGAGTTCTCACGCAGACTCTTTCAGCCCCGCCGTCAATTTGAATAAAAGACCGGCTTCAGCCGCTGTGGCTACAATTTCCGCTCACGCAGAGGTTATTCTTCGAAGCGAAAGGAGACGAAGCTCAGCAGGTTGTTGCGCTCGATCTGCAACACAACAGGATCTCCGGACTTCAGGGCCCCCATAAAGCTTCTAAGATCTGCCACCGAATCAACCTTGCGATTGTTTGCGAAGTACAGAATGTCTCCCGCCTTGAGGTCCACTTCCGCGGCCGCAGCGCCAAAGGTGCGCGCAACAATCAGCAGCCCTCCTGCCTGTCGCTGGGCGCCTAGCTGGTTGGCAAGTTCCGAGGTAATTGGGACGACGAGCGCGCCCAGCCGCGGGATCAAATCCTGATCGGCGTCGGCTGGATTGAGCAGAGCCATTGGATCCCGTGGCGATTGCATAACCGTCACCTCGGTCTCTCTGGCCGCCGTGCCGCTTAGAAGGGAAAGATGAACCGTCTCTCCCGGACGCTTACGAAACATGATCAGGGCGAATTGCTTGGTATCGCGAATCGGCTTGCCGTCGGCGGAAAGCACGATGTCGTCGATCTTGACCCCGGCCTTATCCGCGGCCGAGGATGGCACCACGTCTTCAATCAATACCCCCGAATCGCGCGACAGTCCCAGTCCCTGCGCCAGCACCGGGGTTAGGTTCGTTGGATACACGCCGATAGCTCCCCGGTGTGGCCGCCCGTACTTGATCAACTGCTGGTACACAATCTCCGCGGTATTGCTGGGAATGGAAAAACCCACTCCCTCGTTACCACCGGATTGCGTCTCGATCATGGAGTTGATGCCCACCACATCTCCCCGCATGTCGATGAGCGGCCCCCCGGAATTGCCGGGATTGATCGCCGCATCCGTTTGCAGGTAAACCATAGGGCTGTCGGGATCGAGCTGCTGGTTGACGGCGCTGATTACACCCAGGCTCACACTATCCTGCAATCCCAGTGGACTTCCAAAAGCCAGTACGAGCTCCCCGGGATGAACGCGATCGGAGTCACCAAACTTGAGCGCACGCAATCCTGATCTCTCTACTTTGATAACGGCCAAATCCGTAACCGTATCCACGCCTACGACCCGGGCCGGCACTGCGGTTGACGGCGGCTCCGAGCGATTACTGCCGCTGTTCTCGACCGCGCCGGTTAGATCCGGCACCAGCACGTTCAGCGTCCGCGCACGCTGCACCACGTGTGCATTGGTAAGTATGTAGCCCTGGGGATCCATGATCACCCCGGACCCAACGGATCGCTGCTGAGCCAGGAAGGCGGTCCGGTTTGTGTCAGCGCCCTCGACAGGCGCCAATCCCGCGGCATAGATCTTCACCACGGCCGGCTCAACCGCATGGGCCAGCGTCTCCATATCGCCACTGAGGTTCAGTAGCACATCGGCCGCGTGCACTGCGCCTGGCGGAGGAGAAGACGTTTTCTGCGCAGGATCGAGCGCCTTTTCCTGGGCCGATGCGCCAGGAGCCGCCAGGGCAAATAAGCCGGACAACAGGAGCGAACCAAGAAGCCGTTGGGACATGGGGGACCTCCCTTGCATGCTGCCGATCAGATCTCGCGGTAATTGAGCAGCACCAGGCCGGCGGCAGAAAGCAATACCGGCCATGCATATCCTGCGATTTTAGATGCTCGGCCTGAGGGCAAACGCAACTCCAACCAGCGGAGCCAGCCGGCGGTCGCTCCCAGCAAAGCGATCGGCGTATGACTCAAGGAGGCCAGCAGGTCTTCCTGCGTATCGCTGGCCGCGTGGTTATGCGTGAGCAGAATGACCGCGCCCAAAGCGCACATGGCGGGAAAAAACATGCCCACCCAACGGGCATGCAATTTGCCCGCCTGCACGGCACACTCGAAGGCAGCAAAGCAGAGGATGAGTAAGGCGGCCGCCCGATGCTGCAACACATCGGGAGCAGAAAAACTAGCCCAGAATGGACGCGGCCCAAGAGGCCAATTCTCGGGATCGGCGCGGAGAAGGATAAACAGCGAGAGACCAGCGAAGGTAAGCGGCCAATAGCGCGCCCAGCGCTGGCTGCGAAAATGACCGACAAAAGCCAGCACCCCGGCGAAGAAAACGATCAGGCCGGCCCAATGGTGGTTATACTCCGACCATTTCTTGTCTGTGAGATCGCTACCCCCGTTGGCCTGGAACTCGTTCTCCCGTACTGCCGTCTCGATCGAAGTGGGCGGAGTCAGCTGGGCCGCGCTGGGGCTGGTCAATCGCGGAAGGACAGGATGCATGCGGGCCACAATCGTGGACAGCGAGACTTGGTCCGGCACATCCACGGCAGGCGGTTGCGCGGACATGGAAGCGGCGGCCAGAATGATCGTGAAACCCAACCCGACCTCGACTTCGGCGAACCGTCGCAGGCGGGCCAAAAGCGGCTGCGGATCGGTGTTCAATCGCTGCACCATCGTCCAATTTCCCGCGCCCATCAAAAGGATGACCAGCAGCAGGTAGATCTTCGCCAACAACAAGACACCGTAACTGGTTCCATAGAGCCCCTGCCAGCTGCCGATGTAGAACCACGCCATGTAGACGCCGGCCAGAACGAGCAGCGCGACACTGACCATCGCCATGGTGGAATAGCGGCGCGTCATGAGGCGCGCTTCCTCCACCGTTTCTGCACGGCCTAAGGAAACGAGCAGGAACGGCATGGCGCCGATCCACGCTGCTGTCCCCAGGTGATGGACGGCGGTGGCCAGCCCAAGAAGCACGCGATGATCCATGCGTGCTGCCGCGTGGCTCATGGATACGGTCGCCGTCAGTAGCAGCAGGCCCAGAGGAATCATCGCCACCATCGCCCGGGAAGTGCCGATCCGGGCGCAGATCCACAACCCGACGGCGAGCAACGCGGCACAAAGGCCGGCGCGGAAGAATTGGGCATCCAGCAGATCCGGCAGGTGGAGATCGCTATCGCCGAGCAGCGAAGCGCTGGCAAGAACGACAGTTACGAGTTCGGACACGGTGAACGAAAGAGCCGCCCAACGGATACCGCGCAGGCAAAAGGACTGGACGCTCGCAGCCGCCGGCACAGGGCGGGCCACGAGGAGCAGATAGAGGATGCCCCCCAGCAGCAAGGCCTCAAATGAGAGATTTGCTGCCCGCAACAACGTACCTAGAAGATCAATGTCCCGCAGTAGCCAGATCAAGCCATCATCTCAACGAGCTTTCTTTCCTCGCAGGCATGGCCGCTCTACAAGATACGTCCCGGGATCTCGCCGGGGGATCTCGCCGAGCGACTGTAAAGGCAAGAAAAACGGGTGGAGGGCAGGCCAGGTATCGCTTGCCGCGCTTTACTTGACCTGGAAAGGCACTTCGCCACGGGTAATGTGACCGTCATCAGCCAGCACCTGCCAGCGAAGCACGTAGGCTCCTTTCGTCAGCCCATGACTGATGGCCGACAAAGTATCGGGGGCCTGCTGGACGGGAGTACCGATCTTTTCCACGGTACCGTCTGGTTTCAGCAGGCTCAGTGTGGAGCGGGCTCCATCGACGCGCGAATTGTACTTGAGATTGATCGTGATATCCGGTCCCGTCAGCACCGCGTTTTTTTGCGGGCTCGAACTTAGCAGTACCGCGTGCGCGAAAGCCATGCGCGGAGCGCCGGCCAGCAGAATTCCCAGAAAAAGAAGCAGGGTGCCCGCGAGCCATCGCGGCGAAGATCGTACCATTATTGAATGCTCTCCCGGAAAATCCTCCATCCGCTAGGACGGAGCCATTTGTACTGACTGTGCCCGCTCGGAGTGGCCACTAAGCTCCGCGGCGCGGGCTTCCGCATAGGCAGCCGCTCCCATCAAGGCAGCACGGCTCTCCAAAATCAATCGTACCGGTGTGTGCACCAGCAGGTCGCTCAAACGGCCTTTGTCAGTGAATGCCTTCATGAAGGTACCATCCTGCATTTTCTTGAGCAGCTTGGGTGCAATGCCGCCTCCGACATACATGCCGCCCGTGGCCAGGATCTTCAACGCAAGATTGCCGGCTTCCGCTCCATAGGCGGAAACGAAAATGTTCAGAGTCTCAACGCATAGCTCGCTCGCGCCAGACTCGCCCAATTCACCGATCACCGCGTTGGGATCTTCGCTGCGCATGCGATCCTTCAACGATTGGGGCTCCGGCAGTCCTTTTACATCACGGCAGAAGGCATAGATATTGGCCAATCCGAGGCCGGAAATTACCCGCTCCGAACTTACTCGCCCCCCCAGGGTTTTAGTCAGGTAGCGCAACAGTTCGATCTCTTCATCGTTGCGGGCGGCAAAATCGCCGTGCCCCCCTTCGGAGGCCATCGGCTTGTAAGAGCGCCCATCCCACACCAGGATTGCCTCTCCCAGTCCGGTACCCGCGGCAATGAGGCCGCGATTTCCTTCCGCGGCAGGATCCCCCGGGCTCAGAATCAGGACCTGGGCCGGGGCCAGCTCGTCAATTCCGTATCCATTCGCTTCGAGATCGTTGATCAAAAAGACGTGCTCGATCTTCAGCTCGACGGCCAGTTGGCTCGAATCCAGAATCCATGGCAGGTTGGTCAGCTTCAAGCGCCCATTCCGGACCGGTCCGGGCACGCCGAAACACGCCGCCAGCACGTCGGCCGGCTGCCCGAGTTTCTGTTTGCATTGCTCCAGAAAAGCGTCTACGACCTGCACCAGCCCGGGGAAATCGCGGGCATGGAATTTTTGCTCGTACACCGTCGCCAACTGGCCGCGGTCGAACTTGCACAGAGCCAGGTCCACCTTAGTTCCGCCCACGTCTCCGGCGATAATCATTGTGTAATCTCCAACCGGCCCACGCCATTCGCGCCAGCCGGGGGCAAGGCAGTGGCAGCCGCGGCATCCAGTAGAAGCGTAATGCGGCGGCTTGCCGGCCGGATCAACTGCGATGGATAGGTTTCCGGATCGTAGGGGCCGGTGAACACCTGTTTGAGCGCCGCCACTTTGTCAGTACCTTCAATCAGAAAGAACACATCACGGGCCCGGTTAATCACCGGAGATGTGAGAGTGACCCGCCAGGTTTCTTTTTGTTGAGGTACGTGATTGGCAATGGCGATGCGCATAAGTTCGTGGAGTCCGTCGGTATGGGGAAACAGGGAGGCCGTGTGCCCGTCGGGACCCATCCCCAACTCGAGCATGTCAAAGACCGGCATTTCCGCGCCTTCAAGGCGAAAACTTTGCCGGATCGCGGACTCATACTTGGACGCGGCTTCGTCGGGGTCAAGTTCGCCCTGAACGCGAAAAATCTGCGATTTGTCCATCGGTACCTGGTCCAGCATCGCTTCCCGGGTCATGCGGTAATTGCTGTCCGGATGATCCGGCGGCACGCAGCGCTCGTCCACCCAGTAGAGTTCGAGATTCTCCCAGGGAATCTGTTCGCGGAATTGCGCGCTGGGGTCGGCCAGCATGGCAAAGGTATTTTTCGGGGTATGCCCCCCGGAGACCGCGATTCGCGCTTTGCCCCGCGCCCCGGCGGCAGCCCGGATTCCGTCCACGAAATACTGCGCTGCGCGCTGGGTTACTGCTTCCGCGCTTGCGTCTACGTAATAGAGAACCTCAATCGTCTCAGCCATGAGCTTTAGCCATTCTAAAGCCTGTGCCAGGCGCGGCCATCGCGCGACAGCAATTCATCGCCGGATTCCGGGCCCCAAGTCCCGCTGGCGTAGTTAGGAAAGCCTTTCGCCTTGCTGGCGGCCCACTGCTCGAGAATCGGGGTCAGCAGGTGCCACGTGGCCTCTACCCCATCGCGGTGAGCGAACAAAGTCGCATCCCCCAGCATGGCATCGAGCAGCAGCCTCTCATACCCGTTGGCTGACGACTTGCCGAATGCTTCCGCATAGCTGAAGTTCATATTGACCGGGCAAACTTCCATATTCGGGCTGGGCACCTTGGCCCCAAAACGGAGAGAAATGCCCTCGTCCGGCTGGATGCGCATGGCGATCAGATTAGGCTGCAATTCGCTGCATGGCCCCGATTGATTCTTAAATAGCAACTGCGGCGGTTGCTTGAATTGAATGGTGATCTCCGTCGCCCTTTTTGCCAGCCGCTTGCCCGCGCGAAGATAGAAGGGGACACCGGCCCAGCGCCAGTTTTCGATACCTAGCTTGAGCGCGGCGTAAGTTTCCGTCGAGGAGTTCGCGTCAACCCGATCTTCTTGCCTGTAGCCCTTGACGGATTTGCCGTCAACCATGCCCGGGCCGTACTGGCCGCGCACTACATCCATCTGGTGAATGGGCTGGATCGAGCGCCAGACCTTGAACTTTTCCAGGCGCACGGACTCGGCTTCGAAAGAAACCGGAGGCTCCATGGCGACAAACGACAGCAACTCCATCACATGATTTTGCACCACATCGCGGAGCGCGCCCGCCTTCTCGTAGAAGGGGCCTCGGCCTTCGATACCGATATCCTCCGCTGCCGTGATCTGCACATGATCGACATAGTTACGATTCCAGACCGGCTCAAAGATCCCGTTGGCAAAGCGGAAGATCAGGATGTTTTGCACCGTCTCCTTGCCCAGGTAGTGGTCGATACGGAAAAGCTGGTCCTCGGCAAAAACACGGTTTACGTCATCGTTCAATTGCCTGGCCGAATCCAGGTCATGGCCAAAAGGCTTTTCAATGATGGTGTGCACTTTGCCCTTTTCGGGCTTCGCCATTCCGTGTGCACCTAGCTGCTGCACGATGTCCGCAAAATATTCCGGCGCCGTAGCGAGATAAAAAAGCCGGTTTCCCCGTGTGCCCTGCTTTTGGTCAATGTCTTCCAGCAGAGTCTTTAGCTTCCCGTAGCCTTCCGGATCATCGAAATTCATGGCGTGGTAGCGGATTTTTCCGATAAACTCGTCCAGCTTTTTCTCGCCCTCTTTGACCCCGCCGAAGGTCAAAATTCCCTCGCGCATGTCCTTGGCAAATTCGTCTTCAAGGGGCCGGCGGGCGACACCTACCACAGCAAACTCCGACGGCAGCAGACCAGCTTGTTCCAGGTGAAAGAGGGCGGGCAGAAGTTTGCGCTTGGTCAGATCACCTGACGCCCCGAAGATGACTACCGCGGTAGGCTCAGGAATTCGCTCGGCACTCTGCGCAGCTTTCAACTCCTCGGGAGTGATTTTTACTTCCATGGTTGCCATCGGTCTTACTCCTCAATCAACACGGTTAGCTTCTTGTTTCTACGCCGGTCTCGACACCCAACTGTTCCAGCGCCCGCAAACATTGTGCTTCATCGTGATAGCAAATTGCATGAATACCGAGAGTTCCGGCCGCTTCGCAATTCCCTTCGCGGTCGTCGATGAAGGCAACTTCCTCCGCATCGCGCTGCAGCACATCCAGAGCCATTGCAAAAATTTTAGGGTCCGGCTTGCGCAAACCCAGATAACAGGAACTCAGGAAAACATCGAAATACCGCCCAAACTCGAACTTCTCGATGCGGAAGTCATTGAGCTCGCGGGCTTCATTGTTCAGGATGGCCAATTCCATTTCCTCGGATGCCGCCAGCTCCTGAAGGATGCGCAGGGCGCCATGGGGCAACAAGATGGACTGCTCTTTCATGGCCTGCAGAAAAGCCGCGGGCGTGAACGGCCGCGGCTCATAGAAGACGGTTTGTGCCAGATACTGCTCCGCGGTCATAAAGCCCTTCTCCCACGGATCGTTGGCCAACTCGTGGCGCTGCTCGAAGGGGTCCCGGTCCACGGCGAATTGCTCGAGGACCGCGGTCCTCTGGGTATGATCCCAGCCGTTGGTTAACAAAACACCGCCCACGTCCCACAGAATCGTGCTGATTTCCGCCATGTGCTCTCCGACGATGCAGCAATGTCAGGCTTCTCAAAAACTCGCGGGTCTTCCATCCTTCAAGATATTGGCGAAGGATGGAAGACCACGAACCTTGATAGCGCAAACTAAATTCAGGCGCAGGTTCTACGCCTTGCCCGCTGTAGCGGCAGGCCTTACCCTTTCCAGCAACTGCTTCGCCCGTTTCGTGATGTTCGCCGGACTGAAGCCGAGTTCTTCCAGTACCTTGGCTCCGGGAGAAGAGGCGCCAAAACGCTCCAGCCCGATTACATCTCCGTGCTTGCCGACATATTTCCACCAGCACAAGGGAGCGGCTGCTTCCACAGCCAGCGCAGGAATACTGTCAGGGAAGATGGACTGCTTGTAGGCTTCAGACTGCTCCTCGAAAATGCGGAAGCTCGGCATGGAAACCACCCGGGCGGAAATTCCTTCCTTCTTCAAGTCCGCTGCAGCCTGCAATACCGGCCACACCTCTGCCCCGGTGGCAACCATCAATACATCCGGTGAGTCGCCGCCGTCCTGCAAAATGTAGGCGCCTTTGCGCACTCCTTCGACAACCTTGTACTTTGCGGGATCCAAAATCGGCAGGTTCTGCCGCGAGAGGGCCATAAAGCAAGGTAGTTTCCGTTCCAAAGCCAGGCGCCATACGCCGATCGTCTCGTTGGCATCGGCCGGCCGGAAGTCGGTCAGAAAAGGCACAGCGCGCAGCATGGTGAGGTGCTCGATGGGCTGGTGGGTTGGGCCATCCTCGCCCAGCGCAATCGAATCATGCGTGAAAACAAAAATGGAGTGGGAATGCATCAACGCGGCAAGACGAAGCGCCGGTTTGCAATAGTCGGTGAAGCAGAAAAATGTTGAGCCGAAGGGAATGATTCCACCGTGGACCGCCATTCCGTTGACGGCAGCGCACATCCCGAACTCGCGCACGCCGAAATAGATATTCCGGCCCTTGGGGTCGAGGTGGAAGCTGGTGCTGTCTTTGAATATCGTCTTAGTCGACGTAGTCAAGTCCGCTGCCCCGCCCATCAGCTCAGGCACAGCCTTTGAAATGGCATCCATGACGTCGCCGCCCGCGCTGCGCGTAGCGATCGGTTTGTCTACGGGGAAGGTGGGCAGGCTCTTTTCCCAGCCCGTGGCCAGCGTGCCGGACTGCACGCGCTCGAACTCGGCGGCAACGTCCGGGTACTCTTTCTTGTAGCGCGCGAAAAGATCGTTCCATTCCTGCTCGTACTTCTTGCCCTTGTCTACACACTGGAGCCAGTTCTGTTTGGCTTCATCGGGAACATAGAAGCTCTTGTCTTCCGGCCAGCCCAGCTTTTTCTTGGTAGCCTTGGTGGCTTCCGGCCCCAGGGCTTCGCCGTGGGCCTTGTTGGTGCCCGCCTTGGGGCTGCCATAACCAATGACTGTTCGTACCCGGATCAGCGAAGGCTGATCTTTCACTGCCTGCGCCGCTTTGATCGCTTGAGAAATCGCCTCCAGATCGTTGCCATCGTCCACCATTTGCACGTGCCAGTGATAGGCGGCAAAGC
>JBARKD010000332.1:0-10776 GCA_049800615.1 Acidobacteriaceae bacterium
CCGGCGAAGATCAGTTCATCCAGGCGATCACGCATATCAACGATCAACTAAAACCTGCGTGGGGCAAGAGCCGGACCATCGATTGGCACAATGACGAATTCAATATCCAGGGTTGGCTCCTTTATCCGAAGAATTACGACCCGGCGAAAAAGTATTCTCTCATCGTGAGCGTGCATGGCGGCCCGTCGGGCGCCGTGCTATCCGGCTGGCCTTCGCTGGGCTACAACCCCATTGTCTTCTCCGCTCTGGACTACTTTGTCCTGATGCCCAATCCGCGCGGCAGCTATGGCCAAGGGGAAGATTTTGTCCAAGCCAATCGCAAAGACTTCGGCTATGGCGATCTGCGCGACATTCTGGCCGGAGTGGATGCGGTCAGCGCCAGGTTCCCCATCGACCAACAGCGGATTGTCATCACCGGGTGGAGTTACGGCGGGTTTATGACCATGTTCGCGGTCACCCAGACCCAGCGCTTCCATGCGGCTGTCGCCGGGGCGGGAATCGCGAACTGGCAGAGCTACTACGGAGAGAACTCCATCGACCAGTGGATGACGCCATTCTTCGGCGCCTCGGTGTATGACGATCCCGCGGTCTATGCCAAAAGCTCGGCAATCGATTTCATTCGCAACGTAAAAACACCCACGCTGGTGGTCGTGGGCGACCGCGATGGAGTGTGTCCGGCGCCGCAGTCGTTCGAATTCTGGCACGCGCTGCGCGCCCAGCATGTGCCCACCGAGCTGGTGGTGTACCCGGACGAGGGTCACCGCTTTAACTCCCCTGCGCATCGCCGCGACGTGCTGGCCAGGGCCCTTTCCTGGTTTGAGCAGTACATGCCGCCACATGACTGAGGCTGTTTATACGCCCGCCCTGTTGCCTCAGGACGCAGTCCCCTCTACACTTAGGACGTTGACCAAGCACAACTCTGCACGCGCATCGAGTCAGTGTTCACGGTGCCGGCGAACAGGCAACGCCCAGTCGCGGTCCTCCATGACCTGGAGAGGGGCTCTGTATCAGAGTGGATTGCTGGAAAAAGTCTTGCAATTGGCAGTTCATCAACCGCCGGGTAGGCGACGACCCGTCGGGGAGGTTTCATGCAGCGGTTTTTGACGTTTGTGGTTCTGCTTTTCCTTAGCATTCCGGTCGGTCTTTCCATCCAGGGTTGTGCTAACAAGAACTCCAATTACTGCAACGGCGTGGGCTATGGTTACACCACCACGCAACCGGTCTCGATCTCGTTGCAGCCGCAGACCACAGGTTTGTCGGTCGGCTTCGGCCAGACGTCCCAGCTTCAAGCGCCCTCGGCGCAGAACTGCAAAGGCACTTCGGCCTCGGTGGGCAGCTATACCTACGGCACCACCGATATGACGATCGCCGACGTTTCGCCCACCGGGGCGGTGTGCGGCGGGACGTGGAACCGGAATACTCCTGCGGTGGCCAACTTCACCACCTGCGTCCCAACCGGAAAGACTGGCGTGGCTTATATGACCGCCACCGCGGCCGGATTTTCCTCGAACCAGGTCGCGGTCTATTCCCATCCGAACATCACCAGCCTGCAACTGGTCGGCCCTACCAATGCCGAAACCGGGGCCCCCGTATGTTTGTCGCAGGCCGCGACCTCGCAGCTGGATGCCATCGCCTACTACATCAACAGCGCTGGCCAGCAAACTCTGTTGTGCAGCCCGACGACCAACGAGTGCAACAATGTGATCGGCCATATCACCTACTCCCCGGCCAGCGCCGGCGTGGTCACCATCGACCAGAACGGCGTCGCCACCGCGCAGGCTCCGGGATCGACGCTGATCACCGGCACCATCGCCCAGACCAGCAGCAATGCCGGCTACTTCTTTACCTGCCCGCCGGCCAAAATTGCCTTGAGCGTGGCTTCGACCGGCGCGACGAGCGCCAGCGTCAACCTGAATACCCCGCTCGCGCTCACCGCTACCGTCACCGACACCAACGGCGCCTTGATCAATGGGCTTGCCCTTAGCTACGTGTCGACCAACCCGGGCAGTATCGCGGTCAGCGCCACCGGCGCAGTCACGGCAGCTTTTCCCTCGAATTCGGCAATCACGGCTATCTGTCAGCCAACCACTTGCAATCCGGCGCCGATTAACGAAATGGGAACTTTGGGCACGGGGGTGCCCATCCTCAGCAACTTTGTGCAGATCGCGTCCCCTGGCCAGAACAGCAACTACATTTGGACCTCCAGCCCGGGTTCGCCCAATTTCGTGCCCATCGATTTGTCTACAGGCACCATCGGCAACCCCATCAAGTTGCCCTATTCGCCCAACTCCATGGTCCTCGATCCAACCGGCACAAGCCTTTATTTCGGCAGCTACAAAGAGCTGATGACCTACACCGCGGTTACCAACAGCCTGGCCTCGGAAAATCCCAATGTGCCGGGCATTGTGCTGGCCGTTTCGCCGACAAACACCGCGGTGTTGATCAACGATCAATTGCGCGGGGTTCTCTATCTCCTGACACCCGCCACGGGAGCTTACACTTCCTTTGCAGGAATCGGCGAGAAAGCCACTTTCACTCCCGACGGGCAAACCGTCTACATCGTGGGCAATGGAGTGCTGTACATCCACAACGCCTTTACCGGGTGGTCCGTGGAAACCCTGCCTGCCGATCAGGCTACGGCGACCACCGGCATCTGCCCCGCGACCAACACCACCAGTCCGATCCCAACCGGCACATCGGCGTATCCGCCCAACACAACCGACAATCCGAACAACACTTACAACATGTTCTGCTCGCCTGATGTCGCGGTGACCATCCCGGCGGCGGCGGCATTTCTCTCCGGAGCGACCACTGCGGCTTACGGCGAGTGCCCCGAGACCACCGTCACACCGGTGGTTAACTTTCCCGAAGCTGCGACCGTCGCCGCGCTCACCGATCATGTGGCCTCGACCACCGACGGCAGGCACATCATCGGTGCCTCGGCCAATCCGGCTGTCCTGACCGATCTCTCGATTACCGTTCCCATCCAGGCCTGTCCCGTCGACGCCAATGGGCAAACCACCGGGATCACCTTTAATCCGGCGCCGGTGATCAACCAAACCTCGCTCTCGGCATACGGCCTCAACAACATCAACGAGGTCGTTGCAGCCACTAACTCGCTCGAGGCCTTTATCACCTATGGGACCACCGCCACCACACCCCCTGCGGGCGGAGCGTTGCTGCCGGTCTATAAACCATCCACCACGGCGGGCGCCCTCGGAACCCTGAGCAGCGTCACCCTGACAGGCGGAGCAGTGGCTCCAGTGGCGGGGATTTTCTCTCCCGACAACACGCTGTTCTTTGCCGGCACCAGCGGCGACAACCTGCTGCATGTGATCGACACCACGAAGCTGGTCGACACCAAACAGATCGACCCCAAGCTGACTGACGCTAACGGCAATCCGCTGCCGCCGGTTTTCCTGGCCGTCAAGCCTCGTCCGACGACTTAGCGCTGGATTGGCAAGGGTAAGGTTTCAGAGAGAAGATTTCAGGGCAGAAGGTTTAATGACGGGCTCTGATCGTGACTCACGGCTAGGTAAAGCGCTAGCCGCCTGCCAGGGAAACGGCGCCGGCCGTTCCGGCCCGGAAGCCGGCGTCTCGTCCCCACCCGAGGACCTCGGAAATCTGGCCGGCCAGGGTCAGCGGGTCAAAGGGTTTGGCTAGGATTGCTGCCGCTCCCAACTCATCCAGTTTGCGCCGGTCCTGGCCCTGCACTTTCGCCGTCAGCAAAAGCACTGGAATGTGGGCGGTGTTTCCGTTCTGCTTCAGAATCTGATAGGTGGTCGGCCCGTCGATGTCGGGCATCATGACATCCAGCAAAATAGCGTCCGGTTGCTCGAGCGATGCGCGGCGGATTCCCTGCGCCCCGGACGGAGCCATGATCACCTGCCAGCCGGCAACTGTTTCCAGGCTGAGGGCGGTTACCTCGCGAATATCGGCTTCATCATCAATGATCAAAATGCGAGGAACCACGTAACACCCGCTCTCAAGGTCGCTTCTCACTCTAGGTTCCCGCATGGTAAGCGTACATAGCACTTGCTATGCATTACCTTGATAATAGGGTGTTTAGAAGACTCCGCCCGGGCGCCTGAAATAACCCCTGAAGAGAGCCTTAATATAGCCGCCACAGTTACATATTATGCGCCGCCGCGGAGCACACGCGAGCATCGGGTATGCTATACCCAATCGGGAAGGCTGTGTTTCTTCGAGAGCGTCATGCTTCGAGCTCTTCCACGGAACACCAGCGTACAGACGGAGTGTCCCGGCTGCGCAATTTCCTGATGTGCTTCGAGCGCCTGATTTGCTCCGAGCGTTAGATTTGCTCCGAGCGCCTGATTTGCGAGCGCCGATTTGCTCCGAGCGTTAGATCGGCAAAATCCCGGCAAGTATGCGAGGAACCAGAATGACCAGACTACTCAAGGTATGCGTCGTTGTACTACCCGCGCTGTTGGTGCTATCGGCGGCGGAAGCAAAGGACAAAGGCGTTGAAGTCGCCTTCAAAACCAGCGACGGCCAGGATGCAGGAACAGCCTTACTTACTCCAGCGGGCAAAGACGGGGTAAAGGTCAAGCTGAACCTGAAGAATCTTCCGGAAGGCGAGCATGCGATCCACGTTCATCAAAACGCCAAGTGCGATGGTCCCGATTTCAAGTCGGCGGGGGGCCATTTCAATCCGGATAGCAAAGAACATGGGATAAAAAATCCCAAGGGCGCCCATGCCGGGGATATGCCCATCAACCTGCAGGTCATGGCTGACGGAACCGACCACGTCTCCTTCGTGACCCAGAGCATCTCCTTGAAGAAGGGGGCCAAGAACTCTGTGTTCTCGAACGGAGGCACCGCCTTCATGATTCACGCCAAGGCCGACGATATGATGACCGATCCGACGGGAAACGCGGGCGACAGGATCGCCTGCGGAACGATCGTCGCCCCGTAGCGGGCTGCGGGCTTATCGAGCCGCGATTCTCTTTTTTGAGCAGCCCATAGCGGGCTGCTAAAAACGCGCCGAAGCAACGAGCGAGGCGCTAAATACTTTATATGCCACATCAACGGCTCGCCACATCCTGCGGGCTTATCGAGCCGCGATTCTGTTTTTCAGCAGCCCGTAGCGGGTCAGCTGTGTGACGATCGCAGCACTGGGCGCGAGGACAAGGAGAGGTACTTGGGGATGTTCGCCGCCGGCAGAGCGGGGGCCAGCAGCAGGCCCTGCACGAAATCGCAGCCCAGGGTACGCAGGCACTCCAGTTGATCCGCGCGCTCCACGCCTTCGGCAACCACTTTTAACCCTAGATTGTGGGCTAAGGCGATGATCGCCTGCACGATGGTATAGGTTCCGTTGGGATCGGAGATGCGCTCGACGAAGGAGCAATCGATCTTGAGCGTGCTGATCGGAAGCTGATGAAGATGGGTCAGGCAGGAATAGCTGCTGGCAAAATCTGCAACTGAGAAATGGACGCCCAGTGCCGCGAGGCTGCGCATTTGCGAGGCCACCTCGGGACTTTTGCGCATCACGGTGTTCTCGGTCACGATCAGTTCCAGCAGCCTTGCCTCGATGCCGCGCTGCGCCACGGTGCTCAGCACCCGGGCGGAAAAGTCGCCCCGCAAAAACTGCACCGGGGAAACCTGGAAGGCTATGCGCAGGGGCGCAAGCCCCTGGGATTGCCACTGCATACTCTGACGACACACCTCGTCCAGAATCCAGTTGCCTATCGGAACGATCAGGCCGCATTCCTCGGCAACAGGCAGGAAACGATCCGCGGGGACCAGGCCCAGCTGTGGATGATGCAGCTTAACCGAGGCCTGCAGGCTCGAGAGATTACCGCTTAAGGAATATTGCGGCTGGTAATAGAGCTCCAGTCCATTTTCCTCAAACGCCTTGCGCAGGAGATCCTCGAGTTCACTCACCTCGCCAGCAGCCGCCTGCACGGAACCGAGAAGATATTGTCCGCCGCCCGCTTGCTTGGCGCGGTACATGGCGGAATCGGCGAGCCGGCGGAGCTGACCGGCGTCTGTCCCGTCATCGGGATAAATCGCGATACCGATCGATGCCGAAATGTCGAACTTGCGCCCTTCCACCTCAATCGGCTGGTTGAGGCTTTCCACAACCCCGCGCGCGACCGTCAGGGCGCTGTTCTTATTGGCCAACTCCCCCAGCAGGATGACAAATTCGTCACCCCCGGTGCGGGCGAAAGTATCGACGGCTCGAAGGCGAGCCGAGATCCGGGCTACCACCTGCTGCAGGCAAAGATCGCCGGCTGCATGGCCCAGGCTGTCATTGGCCTCCTTGAAACGATCCAGATCCAGGCACAGAATCGCGGCCTGCTGTCCATAGCGGGCGGCCTGGGCCAAACTTTGCTGCATGCGATCTTCGAGCAGCAGCCGATTGGGCAGACCGGTGAGTTGGTCATGGTGCGCCTGATGTACAAGCTGCTCATGGAGCTGCTGCCTGTCCGTGACATCCTGAACCAGCACGAAACTGCACTTACGCCCCTGGAAGTCGATGGAATGAGAAGCCATGTCCACCTGGATGTAAGAGCCGTCCTTACGCATGTGGCGCCAGGGTCCGGTAAGTTTGCTGGAGTTGGTGTCGGAATGCTCGCGCAGGACTGCGGCCACATCTTCCGTCGGCCGCAGATCGGCCAGGCTCATACCCAGGAATTCCTCACGCGAGTAGCCGTAGTGATCGACCGCGGCGTCGTTGACCTCGAGGATACGGAGCGTCTCCGGGTCATGAACCCACATGGGGTGGGGATGGGCGGCGAACAAGAGCCGATAGTGCTCCGTGGCCCGGCTGGCAATTAGAAATTCGTCTTCCAGCAGGGTCAGGATCATCCCGAAAGCAACGAAATACTTGGGAACGTTCCACAGCTCCGGTGGGATCTGCCCCGGCTTCACCAGAAAGCTGCTGAGCAGGCCGATGGGAAAGACCGCGCCCCAGGCAACCAGCCCCAGGATCGAGGTCAGGACACCCGTCGAAGTGCGGCGAAAATCAAACCAGTAGAGGGCAGCAAACGTGAAGAAAATTTCAGAAAGAAGGGCCAGGACGCCGTGATCCGGCTGCTTGTGGGCCAGCGAAATTACCGTCCAGAGCCCGCCCGCGGTAAAGGTCAGGGTAATCATCCCCCAGACCCGGCTGCGTCCGCGACATAGCTTCCAGGCCAGCGCAATACCGGCGCAGGCCACCGCTGTTGCCGAGACGTAGAGCGGCCACTGCAGGGGTCCGTCGAAAATCAGGTAGTTGGTATAAAAGAGCGCCGGAATTCCAATGCCCAGCGCGACCAGCGCTCTGCCTGTCCGGGACTTGAAGATAACGGACGCAGAGAACAGGAAGCACAGGCCGGAAAGCAGCAACGTGCTCAGGCTAAGGCTGTCAACAACTTCCTGCGCTTTAGGCGAAGCGTTGGGGAGTAGCGCCCCGAAATGGAGCAACACCAAAATCCAGCCGATCACCCAGTAGCGCAGGCGCGGCGTCGCGCGCTTGCGATAGATCGAGGTGAACAACACCACCAGCAAACCGAGAATCAGTAGGTCGATGACTTCGTTTTTCATTGAGAACCCAGTGCGGCAGAAAAAAATACAGATATTCAATTAGGAACAACTTAGCGTGTCCCTTGCCGTTAAGTATCGGCAAACACCGCACAAAGACTCAAGATCACGGAAGTGTGACCGGATTGGGGAGTAGGTCGTAATCCCTCTGCATCCTGCGGGTCGCAGGGTCCTGGTCAAGCCCACGAACGTGGGCGTCACCCAGGTTCTCAGGCGTCTGGCAATCTTAAATCAGCAATTCATTCTTGCCAATTGTGGCCGTGTCCACTCCGGGGTCTCTCACCAAATTCGGGCGAACCCGGTGTAGCTACCTGTCCGCTCCTCCGCGGGTTGCGCTGCGACGCTGGGAGAATGGACTCGGCTGAGCGGCGAGAAAGGGATGGGGAGGGGAAATGTGGGAAGGAACCAGCCTTCCCGCAAAGCTAAGAGGCTGTTCTGAGTTCCTGTTCTGCGCGCAGCCAGTCCAGTTCAGGCGAGCCGTCAGGCTGGCCGCGCTCCATCCAATACTTTTCGGCCAAGCGCGCGATCTCCTGCCGGGTGGGCTCGGCCGAAATAGCGGTGGCGACGGTAGTCTGCTTCTTGGCTGCCGGCTTCCGGCGCTTTGCAGTTCCGTTCGCTTCTGCACTCTTGATAGTCATTAGTTCTCTCCTTCGTTGCCTCGCGTGAGTCAGGCCCAACTCTATGATACGAAGGCGGCGGACGAATTGCCAGTCGTCAGGCTAGTAACGTTTGGGTTACCTCCTGACCGAATTCGCCGACCGGAGAACACACGGTCATGCTCCCGATGCGGGGCTGTCGAAATGGTCATCGAAACGATCGTCGAAACGAGGGTTGAAACGCTCGTTAAACCGATCCGGGCGCCGGGACAAGGCATTGGACAACGTGATCGGCGGTTCAGGCTGCAGCAGTTGGATGGTCCACTCCTTCATGACCGGCCGGGACAGCTGCAACTCGGTAAGATCGGCTCTCCAGTTACGAAGGTTGACTTTGGTGTCCAGCATACGGATCCAAAAAGCGCGGTATTCGGCCAGGTTGAGGCGCTCCACGTTGCCGAAGAGTTCCTCATCGCCCAGCAGCCATTGCCACAAAAAGCGATCCTGGGAGTTGGGCTGGCGCATCGCCAGCGCCTCATCGGTCAGTTCCTCGTCCGTGGGCAGGGCATGCAGGGCATAGCCGAACTCTGAGAAATCGCTCTTTTCGCCCGTTTGCTCGGCAATCCGTTTCAGGCAGCGCATCAAATTTCGCCGAGCTGGTCCCCGATAGGATCGCTCTTCAATCAAACCCTTGTAGAGACTGACCGCCCGGCGCAGACCATGGACCGACAGCTCGCTGCGTGAGCCGTTTTCCAGGACAGGATCGGGAACATAGAAGCGGCTGCAAAGGAGCGCCTCGACCAACGAAGTGTGTTTCCAGTCTGGATCGGCGGCGCTGGCTTGGGCTATATCGGCAAAAGCCTGCCGCGACAGTGTATCCAGCTGGGCCCGCTCTGTTTTGCGCAGCCAGGACGGTTCTTTCCCCTGACCCTCCAGAATCCGGTAGCCGGCGAGAGCCCGGTAGGAATACGCCTGGGCCACCCTTCGCCGCTCCACAGCATTGGGAAATTGCGTCAGCCTGAAGAAAAACCGGTCGAGCCGCGTGAAAGCAGTCCATGGATCGTTGCGGCCCAAGTGCGAGACTGCGGAAAGCAGCAGTCCATTCAGGTAAACAGCCGCCTCCCGTTCCGAGGAGAGATCCTGAAAGGCAAGGCGGCCCTGGCCAACATAGGCCAATTGATCGACCTCGGCGAGGATGGCCTGCGCTTGTGGCGTGAAAGCGTTGCCCTCCTCCTGGTAGCCCAGGGGCAGTTCACCCACTTCTTGCAGCAGGGCGGGCAGAGCGTTGCGCGCCCGCTCCCGTGCATCGCGCAAAAGCTCCAGTTGTGTGCTGACGGCGTCGACTTCCTCGACCGCACTGCGGGCGTCTTCGTCCCAGGCACGCGCCTGCCGATAGATTTGCATCACTAGCAAAGCGGCGATCACCCCGAAAACGGCCAGAAACAGCGCCGAAGCAGTGCGAATCCTGAGCTGGTCACGGGCCGCCTGCTGCAGATTCTCTTGCGACTGACGCAACTGGTCACCCACCAGGTTCAGCTTTTGCTGCAACTCAGCAGTCTCCGCATCGGAAGTAAGAGCGGGAGCTGTCAACACGGGTGCCGGGCTTGCAACCGGGCCGACGGAATTTGCCGCAGCCGGGTGACGGTATAGCTGGGTTGGAACCGGCAAGGAAGAGGCCGGACTGGAGGTGGCTTCGCTCAAAGCGCCGGTGTCCGCCTGGGCGCCGGCCGGATATCCCGTCAGAATATAAAAGCAGGCAAGCACGGCAAGCAAAAGCAGGCCCAAGGCCAGCGCCGTCATCCAGCCGTTGGTATGTCTACGCGTCACCCTGGTAGGGGGAACACTGGCCAATTCTGCCTCCGAAGGAGAGATCACATCTGACGGCCGCCAGCCCGTCAAACCACCACGAACCCTTACTAACTGCGAAGCAGCGGGGCCTTTCGGCGACGAAAGGTTCACCCCTTCGCGTTCACCCTGGGGCCGGACGCTAGAATGGCGGCGTAACTGCCGCGTCGCCGGCCATGACCGCCAGCCATGACCGCCGGCCATGATCGCCGGCCATAATCTTGGTGGAGAGCATGCGCAACTTAAGATCGCAGGCTACCCCACCTATTTACTGCTCACATCATTCCGCAACCTTCCGCGTTACGGTGATGGGAGCGGCCAACCTGAAGGTGACGACAGTCTCCGCGGGTATGGAGATGTTCTTGTTGCCGGTGAAGACAGCACCTGCGGTGCCCGCGCCGGCTCCGAGAAGGCCGCCGATCAGAGCCCCCTTGCCGCCGCCGGCGAGACCGCCGATCAGCGCACCACCGCCACCACCGCCGCCGATCAGGGCTGCGGAGCGTTTCCCTTTTCCATTTTCAGCCTTCTCATACGAACTGGTGCTAACCGGATAATTGCCCACCCTGGTAATCGCAATCGCCAGGTCGCCGGCTCCCTTGAATTTGCCTTGACCTTTGGCAGCCGTCACCGTCCCGGTAACCGGGGCCCCGGAGCGGAGCACGTTTACCCCGCCGACCACGACCGACTGCGCCAGGGTGCCGCTGAATGTGTCACCTACGTTGTTAGCTTTGGAGCTGACCGCCTCTCCCATGCGAACCACCAGGGAGGTCCCTGCGGGAACGGTGTATTCCTT
>JBARKD010000333.1:0-12837 GCA_049800615.1 Acidobacteriaceae bacterium
GACTTTGTAGCTAAAGTGAAATGCGATGCTCAGAAGGCCGCTGTCGCAGGGCGAGGCGCTTGTAACCTAAGGAATGACATGTGCGAAGTTGTCGAGCAGTATATCGAGCGATGCTTGCGGTCGAAGCAGTCACTCAAGGAAAGGCTAGAGCCACTGCCTTGAAATCTAAAGTAAAACACGCAATTGACAGAGGCCCCAACTTTCAAGACCTTCTTCTGCAACTTGAGAAATTTTGGGCTGATCGCGACTGTGTACTTCAACAACCATATGACGTCGAGGTTGGCGCTGGGACCGACCAAGTACACCAACTTCGGTCCCCGGATCGGCTTTGCCTATGCTCCGGACGTGAGCGACGGTTTCCTTCACAAGATACTGGGCGCTTCCGGGAAGAGCAGTATACGTGCCGGTTACGGTATCTTTTATAGCTCTATCGAAGACGCCACCGGATTCGTGGAAGTAGGAGACGCTCCTTACGGCAACTACTATTCCGTCTCCTCGACAGAACTGGCCACGCCATTTGTGGATCGGCCTTCGGGAAATCCCGCAGGGCAGAAGTTTCCCTTCGTCTTTCCCCCGACCAATGTGTCTCCCAAGAACCCGGACACGACCTTCGACTGGGGCGCGGCGACACCCATTGGGGGCTCCGACTACTACTACTACAAAAACAAAGTCCCCTACGTTCAGGAATGGCAGCTCTCCCTTCAGCGCCAATTAGGCACCGCAACCGTCTTGACCGTGAACTACATCGGTACGGTGGGAAGGCAGCTGCTGACGTTTGAGGAATCGAACCCCGGCGATCAGGGGCTCTGTCTTTCTTTGAGCAATCCGGCTAACGTGGCCCCTGGATCTACGACTTGCGGCCCTTACGGCGAAGACACCGTCTACACCACGGCCAGCGGGCAAACGGTAAGCGGAACCAGGCCGGCCTTCGGGATTAACTTCAATAGCAATCCCTATATGAAGACGGCTGTGAGCTCCAGCTACAACTCCCTGCAGGTGACCCTGCAGCACACGGAAAAATATGTCAACTTCCTGATTGGCTACACCTTTGAGAAGTCGTTGGACAACGGTTCGGATTCTTTCGATGCAACCAATCCGTTGGATCCGGGCCAGACTCGGGCCCTCTCGAGCTTTGATGTGCCCCATAATCTGGTTGCCAGCTACACCGCGCAATTACCCTTCGATCAGTTCATCGGCGGCGGGGATCTGGCGAAGCGGTTCACGGCGGGCTGGGAGCTTTCCGGCGTAGCTACGTTTGCCTCGGGAGAGCCGATCACCCTCAACGAGAACGACGACAATTCATTGCTTGGCGCTTTCAATGCCAACGTGGATGTGCCCAGTTACGCAAACAACGGCAGCTCCCTCTTTGTGAACAAGAATCCTCGCAAGGGTCTACCCTATTTCAACCCGAACTTTTTCCAGCCGGAACCGATTGGGCAGGTAGGCAACGCAATGCGGCGGTACTTCTCCGGACCTGGCCTCAACAATTTTGATATGGCGCTGTTGAAGAGCACAGCCATTACGGAAAGGACCAAGCTGCAATTTCGGGCAGAAGCCTTCAACGTCTTCAACCATGCGCAATTTAAAAATTCGTCGCAGATGGGTGTCGTCAACAACACCGGCCAGGGAGGATTCGGTTACGTGACCCAGGCGCAAGATCCTCGCATCATGCAAGTAGCGTTGAAGTTGTTGTTCTAACGTGAGCAGGGAAGCCCAGGCGAAAATGGGAGCAGGGCGGGGCATCCTCGCACCGGTCCTGGTGTTTGCGCTTTTTGCGCCGGCGGTGCTGCACGCGCAGCCTCCCGGCGCGGCCATCTTTGCCGCCAATTGCGCCGGCTGTCACGGCGCGGATGGCCGCGGTGGAGAACACGCGCCGAACATCGCGACCGCTCCTGACGTGCAACGCCTCATGGACCGCGAGCTGGCCGCCGTCATCCGTTACGGAATCTCGGGCGCCGGTATGCCCGCCTTCTCGTCGCTGAAAGCGCAGGAAGTCCAGGACGTGGTTGCCTACCTCAGGATTCTGCAGGGCAGAGGCGACATGGTTAAGCTTCCTGGCGATCCCAGGCAAGGCGAAGCTCTCTTTTTCGGCAAAGCGCAATGCTCCGAATGCCACATGGTCAATGGCAAAGGTGGCTTTCTGGGCAGTGACCTCTCCTTCTATGGGGCGGAGACCGGTCCGGATCAGATGCGCGCCGTCATCCTCGACCCGGAAAAGAATTTGCCGGCAGACAAAAAAGCCACCACGGTGGTGACGCTTAGCGGGCAGCAGATTACCGGCATGCTCAAAATTCACGACAACTTTTCCGTTTCCCTGCAGACCGCGGACGGAAACTTCCATTATTATCCAAACGCACAACTGGCACGCGTCGATTTCGGCTCCCGCTCTCTCATGCCCGCCGCTTCACTAAACGGGAAAGAAGTGGATGACCTGATCAGCTATCTGCTGCGCGCCGGGGACGAGAACTCCAAACGCTCACCGCACTCTGCAAAATCCGACGATGACGACTAAGACCGTAATTGCCTCACTCTTGCTGTTGGCTTCGATCGGCGTACATGCCGACACCCGTCCATTCTCACTCGAAGGTCTTTCTCCCGAGTTTTGGAACCTGTTTGACCGCAAGGCGCAAATGACCAAGGCCGGCTCCGGGTTTGGTTTCACGGAAGGGCCGGTGTGGGACCCGGCGGGCTATCTTTGGGTTAGCGACGAAACCCTGAATAAGATATTCAAACTGGACACGCGCACGGGTCAAAAACAGGAAGTCATTTCCCTGGGAGATCCTGACGGCAATACCTACGACCGGCAGCACCGGCTGCTCGATTGCGCGAGCGTTTTGCGCGCAGTCATACGCCTCTCGCCTGACGGCAAGACCTACGAAACAGTTGCGGATCACTATCAGGGAATGCGCTTGAACAGCCCCAACGACGTGGTCCCTGGACCCGATGGAGCCATTTACTTTACCGACCCAACCTCGGATCTGCCCAAGGATCAAAAGCAGGAGATCCCCTTTAAGGGTGTTTACCGGATCGCTCCCGATGGCCAGGTTCAATTGTTGACCAAAGATCTTGACGAGCCTAATGGACTTGCTTTTTCGCCCGACGGCAAGAAATTTTATGTGGACGATTCGACCCGGAAAAACATCCGCGTGTATGACTTCCACAACGGGCAGTTGAGCAACGGGAGGATTTTTGGAGAAGAGCCGGGTGGGCCCCATGACGGGGTGCCGGACGGCATGAAGGTGGATCGCCAGGGGAACTTGTATGTGGTGGGACCCTTGGGAATTTGGGTTTGGGATCCGGCAGGCCATCACCTGGGAACGATTGTCGTGCCCGAGCAGCCGGCCAATCTTGCCTGGGGAGATGCGGGCTATTCTACCCTTTACATCACGGCGACTACCTCGGTGTACAAGATTTCGACGCGTGCGCACGGCTTTATTCCGTATCTCTAGAAGGATGTATGTCTCATCGAATCCATAGCGCTCTCGTGCTCCTGATGCTTTCTGTATCCACGGTGGTGGCGAGTGCGCAGTCACCGGGCTTCAAAGTCATTCAGCCGCCCGGTTCCGATCCTGCGTACAGTGCGGGTCTTCTGGCCAACGGCACCCTTTACTTTTCCGGGCAGGGAAGCACGGCCCAAGGCGTTTCCGCGCAAATGAAAGATGCGATGGGCAAGGTGCAGACCGTGCTGCGCGGCGCGGGTCTCAATTTCGGCGATGTGGTGTGGTTGAACATCTATCTCACCGATAACAAGGATCTCCCTGCCATGGATGACGTCTATTGGCAGATGATCGGCTCGAGTCCGCCGGCGCGTACGGTGTTAACCGTGGCTGCTCTGCCTGCGGGGGAGAAGGTTGAGATCAACGGCATTGCCGTTGCCGGCGACCACAAATCCATCTGGCCCGCCGGTTGGCCGCAAGGACCTCGCGTCGATCCTCCTGCAATACAAGCGGGAGAAATGCTGTACCTTTCGGCCCAGGGAGGGAAGACAGACTCCGATTTCTCCACCGAAACCAGGCAGGCGCTGGAAAACGTGAACGCTGTTCTCAATGCCGCGAACATGAGCATGAAAAATGTTCTCTGGGTGAATCCCTACATGACGGCTGGCGGTCAGTACGACGTGATGGGCAAGGTGTATCGGACCTTTTTTGAATTTGGCAATACACCGGGCAGGGGAACGATTCAGGTGGTTGGGCTTCCCAAGGGTCAGCACATTGTCTTCAGTTGCATCGCCGGTTCGGATCTGAGCAAGCGAAAGGCTGTTCGTCCGCGGAATATGCCTCCCAGCCCAACGGCAAGCCCTGGAATTCTGTATGGGGATACGTTGTATCTTTCCGCGAAAGACGGGTTCATCCCGGGTCAGGGCATGGTTACGCAGCTGTTCGACTTGCAAACGCGACAGTCCATGCGCAATCTGCTGGACGGTCTCGAAGAAGTCGATATGGATTTCACCAATGTCGTCTTCAGCACCGTCTACCTTCGGGAGATGAAAGACCTCAGCCAGATGAACGAGCTATACAACAAATTCCTCAAGCCTCCGTATCCCGCGCGCACCATACTTCAGCAGAACTTCGAGACGGGGGAGGAGGCTGCGGAGCAGATCTCCTTTATCGCTGTAAGGCGGCAGCCGGCAAAGGCAGAAGAGGCTACGTCGAGCGGGCCAAAGCATACGCCGACCGGTTGGGCGGCCCACCATTGATGCGGCGCCTTTTTTTACGGAAAGGCGCATACGTAGAGGTGGCCGGCGCAGTGAGACAGGAAATCCGGGTTGCCCTCGGGATAACAAAGGGGAGGGCTGCGTTTTTAGTTGAGTGCAGCCATGGACGTACAGAAATGAGGCCGCATCATGCAGCGTAGAGCTTTCGTGAAATGGGCCGCGGCCTTTCCCCTGCTGGCAAAGGTCGGGCTGGAGCAGGCAACCGGAACCGGTTGGGCGGAGGTCGCCCGGAACTCGACCGACAACATCTACACCAGGATCGGTGTAAAGCCGCTGATCAATGCTCGTGGAACCTGGACTTACCTCAGTGCCAGCCTTGAATTGCCTCAGGTGAGAGCCGCGCAGGTGGAGGCCGCTCAGCACTTCGTCAACATCTTTGAGCTCCAGAAAGCCGCAGGCAGGCGCCTGGCGGATTTGACCGGCGCGGAATCAGGCATGATCACCTCAGGCGCAGCGGGCGCGATGGCAGTCGCTACCGCGGGCTGCATCGCTGGAACAGATCCGGATAAGGTCTGGCAATTGCCGAATACCGATGGGCTCAAAAATGAAGTGATCCTGGTTGGCGGACGGAGCGTATTTGACAGCGCGATTCGCCTCGCCGGGGGAAAACTCGTTCTGGTCGACTCTGCGGAACAAATTCCGAACGCCGTCACGTCCAACACCGTCATGATCTACACCACTTCATCGCCTGAGCGGTTGGCCAAGGAGATTGCGGCGGCCAAGGAGCATCACGTCCCCATTTTCATGGATGCGGCCGATGGCATCCCGCCGGTCAACAAGCTTCAGTTATTTGCCCGGATGGGCTGCGACCTCTACACCTTCAGCGGGGGAAAAGGATTGTGCGGACCCCAGTCCAGTGGCATTCTCCTCGGCCGCAAAGACCTTATCGATGCGGCTCTCGCCAATAGCAACCCGTGGGAGGGTGCAGTCTGTCGCCCGATGAAGGTGGGTAAGGAAGAGATCATGGGCTGCCTGGCCGCGGTCGAGGCGTGGTTGAAGATGGACGTGGCCAGGCTGAACAGGGACTGGGATGCACAGGTGAAACGTATTGCAACTCTGGTTGAGACGGTTCCTGGCGTCCAAGCCAAGGTTTACATGCCGGAAGAAAACCAATGCCCCACGTTGATGATCACCTGGGACCAAAAGGGGTGGCGGTACACCACCGCGGACTGCGCGAAGGATTTGCTGGAAGGCACTCCTGGCATCGCCGTCCTGACGGAAGACAACCCCAGTGATGTTTTATCCCGTAACCCGGCGCACAAAAGAACGTCGACCCGGGAAGACCAGTTGCAGATCGTGTCCATGACGCTGCGGCCGGGAGAAGAAATCATCATCGGCCAACGCATCCGGCAGTTGCTGGCGCAGGCCCGCAAAGGGGCCTGAAGATGAAGCTGTCCATCCTTTGGGTTCTGCTTGCCCTTTCGACTGTGGCCCGGGCTGCGTGCACGGTCCATCCCGCGGAGTATGAGGGATGGCAGGCACAGCGGATGGAGAATGAATGGGTGCAGCTTACCTTCGTCCCGCAGTTGGGTGGCCGACTTATGCAGGTCGCCTTCAACGGACATCCCTACCTCTTTGTAAACCCGGTCTACAAGGGGAAATACATTTCCCCTGCCGAAGCGGCCGGCCGCTGGATTAACTATGGCGGTGACAAAATCTGGCCCTTGCCGGAAGGCAATGACGATGAGCAGCACTGGCAGGGAGCCTCGACTCCTTTGGACGATGGCAATTACGCCTTTTCTGTCCTGTCCCAGGGCGCGAAATGTACCGTGCGTCTGGAAGGACCGCCCGATCCGCCCACGGGCCTGCAGTACACCAGGGAGATCAGCATAGGCAGCGACTCTCCTGCGATCTCCTTTCACGCCATCACCCGGAACTTCACCGGCCATTCCATCCATTGGTCCGTGCAGTCCGTGTCGCAATACAACCTGGCCGACGCGAACGACTCATCGCAGTACAACCATAACTTCTGGGCGATCACTCCGTTGAATCCGCGTTCCGCCTATCTGCTCGGCTACCACGTGAGGGATGGCCTGGCGAACGATCCATCTTTCAGCGTGAAAGATGGCCTGTTCCGCCTGAACTGGAAATACCTGGAAAACGAGGTGTGGTTGGATGCAACCGCCGGATGGGTTGCTCTCGTCGATGGCGCGACCCAGTATGCCATGGTGGAGAAGAGCAAAATCATCCCTGGCGGGGATTATCCGAGCAAGGCAACAACGATCTTTTACAAAAACGGGCCCACTGTGGAGTTGGACAAGAAAGGCATGCCCTTTCTTACACCTTTCAACACGCAACGCACGCCCTACTACATGGAGACGGAGTTGAACAGCCCTATGGCTCTCCTGGGCCCGGGCGAAAGCTACGCTTTCGATACAAATTGGTTTCCTGCCCGGCTCAGCGGCGAATTGAGCACCGTGACTGAGGCGGGTCTTGTGGGAACACCGCTGGCCGCCCGCCGCAAGGGTGGTGAGATCGAGCTGTCCGGCAGTTTTGGCGTGTTCTTCCCAGGAGAGCTGAGGGCCTTCCTCTACGACGAAGGTGGATTCGGCTCGAGCGAAGTGCCGGTGCGACCCGTCAAGCCCCAGGAGCCAGTTGAACTGCATCAGGCTGTTTCCGCGGCGAAGAACATAACCCGGGTTTCGCTTCACCTTGTCGACAGCAACGGCGTGGATCGTGGGGCGCTGGGCGAAGTATTCGTTACCATCAGCGATGAAGGGCATTGATCGCATGAAGCTCGTTCGAGTGTTGGTGATGTTTTTGTGCGCCTGGGCGTGCGCATCGGCGCAGATCAAGGACAATTGGCCGTCTTACAACGGCGATTACACGGGGCGGCGCTTTAGCGGCCTCAACCAGATCACACCGCAAAACGTTGGACAGCTGCAAGCCCAGTGGGTCTTTCACACCAAGACTCCGGGAGTTTTGGAAGGTACGCCCGTCGTCATCGACGGAATCATGTACTTCACCGGGTCGAACGACGCGTTTGCCCTCAACGCGCAGACGGGAGAGGTGCTTTGGCACTATTCCCGGCCTGTATCGGGTGGCCTGATCGATGACGCGTCCGGCCACATCAATCGCGGCGTCGCCATACTGGGAAACCGCCTTTACATGGAAACGGACAATGCTCACCTCCTTTGCCTCGACAAGCGATCGGGCAATTTGATGTGGGACGTTGCCTATGCGGACTGGAACAAAAATTATGGCGCCACGGGGGCGCCGCTGATCCTCAAGGACAAGGTACTGGTCGCTACCTCCGGCGGGGATGATGGGGTGCGCGGCTTTCTCGCGGCGTTCGATGCCGTCACGGGGAAACTGGCCTGGCGCTTGTGGACGATTCCAGCCCCGGGTGAGCCCGGCTCTTCCAGCTGGCCGGGCGACACTTATCTTCACGGCGGCGCCACCGCGTGGATGCCCGGAACGTATGATCCGGAGTCCGATACCCTATTTTGGGGCACCGGCAACGCTTCGCCGGACTACGACGGAAGCGTGCGTCCCGGAGATGACCTGTACACATCCTGCCTGCTCGCCATCGATCCCGACACCGGCAAGCTGAAATGGCACTTTCAGTTCACTCCGCACGATTTGTATGATTACGATGCTGTCGAAACGCCCGTCCTGGTAGACATGGAATACGAAGGCCGGCCGCGGAAGCTCATCCTGGAAGCAAACCGTAACGGTTACGTTTACGTGCTCGATCGTACGAATGGAAAGTTTCTATCGGCCACGCAATTTGTCAAGCAACTGAATTGGGCGACGGGAGTGGACGGTAATGGCCGCCCGATTGTCGCTGACCTGAAGCCCACTTCGGAGGGAACGCTCATTTGCCCCGGAGTGGAGGGAGCAACCAACTGGTACTCACCCACCTACAACGAAACAACCCGTTTGTTTTACTTTTTGTCGCTCGAGAGCTGTTCTGTTTACTTCCGCAAGCCGGCGCCCTTTGAGGAAGGTAAGGAGTTCTACTCAACCGGAACCAAGCGCGATCCGAATGGTAAGAGCTCGCAGACGCTTCTCGCCTTCGATCCGCAGACCAGGAAGTTTGTCTGGCGCTATCCCCAGGCTGGCGAAGCCCACGGATATGGCGGCGTCATGTCGACCACGGCCGGCTTGATATTTTTTGCTGACAACCAGGGATTTTTCGAGGCCGCGGATGCTCATAGCGGGAAATCCTTGTGGCACTTCAACACCGGACAGACCCTGCATGCTTCACCGATGAGTTACGCCGTCGGCGGCAACCAGTATGTAGCCATTGCATCCGGCAGCGATCTCTTTAGCTTTGCGCTGCCGCGGTAGTTGAAAAAACCGCAGGTCTCTTCGCTCGCTCAAGCAAGTTCCAGCACAATCTCCTTGGCATCTGGCGCCATCGCTGCGATACGAAAGCTGCGAATCTGGCCGGCACTCAGCCCTTCACTCTTTGCGGCGCTGCCGGCCCCGCCCTTCCACCGGGCTTGCAGCATCGAGGTCAGCGAAGCAATATCGACCTTGCCTCCACTCCGCGGAGTTTCTACCGAGGCGGTCGCCGACCCGGTGCGGTATAGACCCGCAATGCCGTCGCCCAACTCTACCCTGGCCAAACCTTCATTGGCTTCGATAATCCGTCCAGTCACCACACTCCCCACCGGATGCTCAGCCAGATATTCGTCGACCGTGACCGACGTCCTCTGCTTCATGCTAAGCCGAATCTGGCGCTTGGCCTTATCCACTTCCAGCACCTGCGCCTTCACTGACTGACCCAGACGCAGCACGTCCTGCGGATGATGGATGCGCTTCTCGGCGCTGATCTCGCTGACATGAACCATGCCCTCGATGCCTTCCGCCAGCTGCACAAACGCGCCAAATTTGGTAAAGCTCGTCACCGGTCCCTCAATTGCGGAACCGACCCAGAACTTCCGCTCCACCTCTGCCCAGGGGTCACCTAATGCCTGCTTCAGCCCAAGGGAGAGCCGGCGGTCGCCGATACTCACTCCCAAAACGACCGCCTCGACGGTATCGCCTTGCTTGAGCAGATCGCTCGCCTTGCGCACTTTTCTGGCCCACGACATCTCTGACAGATGGATCAAACCTTCGACCCCAGGTTCAATCTCGACGAACGCCCCGAAGTCCGCAACCCGTGTCACCGTTCCCCGTACGCGATCCCCGGTCTGCAGCGCAAGCCCATCCCACGGGTGCGGCAAAAGCTGCTTCATGCCCACAGAGATGCGCTGCTTCTCCGTGTCGACCTTGAGCACCTTGGCCTCGATCTCCTGTCCAATCGAGAGTATGTCTTCCGGTTTCTCGACGCGACTCCAGGCGATATCGCCCACATGCAGCAATGCGTCCACGCCGCCAATATTGACGAATGCCCCATAACTGGCGAGGCTGCGCACCTCGCCTTGCACTATGTCTCCTTCTTTGAGCTCGCCATAGCGCCTTACTCTGTTGGAACGCTCTTCTTCTTCGAGGAGTGCACGCCGGTCCACCACGACGTCTTCATCTTGCGTGTCGAGCTTGATGATGCGGCAACGGATCTGCTCGCCCACGAGCTTTTCCAACTCAGCGGCATCACGCGCTCCGCTGCGGGATCCGGGCATGAAAGCCCGTACACCTACATCCACGCTCAAGCCGCCCTTGACCACTCCGGTCACCGTGCCCGCAATGGGCGCCTTATCCTGGAAAGCCCGCTCAAGGGAAGCCCAGTCTGTGGGCTGCTCGATTCGCAAGCGTGACAGCTCGTAGTAGCCTTCCTCATTGCGGCCTTTTACCGCCACCAAAAACTTGTCGCCCGGCTTCACGGACTCGTTGGCATTCAGGAACGGCGTCAAGGGCAGAACGCCCTCGGTTTTGTATCCGATATCGAGATAGACCGAGTCAGCGGAAACGGCGATGACGGTGGCTTCGATCTGTTTGCCGGCGCCTTCGGCCCGGGGTGCGCGGTTTCGTTCGTACTCGGAAAAAATTGTGTCAAACGATTCGTTCGATTCGCTCGATTCGCCGCTTTCCGGATTCGTTTCGTCTGGGAAGGAACTACCGCTGATAGGCATAAATCCCGCTCAGGATAACACCTCTACCCACGCTGGTTTCTCCAGGGAGCACATCCAGGGGCTCCCTAGGCGGCTTCTTCACGCTCCCGCGGCACAATCATCAGATGCTTGAACGCCGTGCCTCGCAGCAGGCTGACGTTCTGCGGCTTTCCGGCGCGCTCCGTAGTTAGCAGACGGTGCAGATCGTCGATGCCACCCACCGGCTGACTGGCAAAACCGACGATCACGTCACCTTCCGCCATGCCTGCAATCGCAGCAGCTCCCCCGGGCATCACGGCGGTCGTCATCACGCCTGTCGACATGGGCAGCTTATATTCATAGGCGAGACGGCGAGGTATAGGAACATTCTGCGCCGCGATCCCGATCGAGCTGCGCCGCACTCGCCCGTGCTGCAGGATCTGCGCCACCACATACTTCGCTGTATCGATGCCAATCGCAAAGGACAGACCCTGGGCTCCGAGAATGGTGGCCGTGTTCACGCCGATCACGCAGCCACCCGAATCCACTAGCGGCCCACCGGAGTTACCCGGATTCAGTGGCGCATCCGTCTGAATGATCTCCTCCATCATGCGCCCCGAGGCTGCGCGCATACTGCGGCCCAGCGCGCTGACGACCCCGGCTGTCACCGAAAACTGGAAACCGAACGGACTTCCGACGGCAATCGCGATCTGCCCAATCTTCAATCGCTTGGAACTTCCAAGCTGGGCAGGAGAAAAAACCGCGTGCTCTGTCCTGAGCACGGCAATATCCGTATCCGGATCTTCCCCGATCAGCACTGCGCCACTGCGGCTCCCATCGGTGAAAGTAAGCATAATCTTCGCTGCCTGGTGCACCACATGGCTATTCGTCAGGATTAATCCGTCCGGAGTAAAGACAAATCCCGAGCCGGATCCCTCCTGGCCGGGCCGGTTTGCCCGGCGTGGGCCTTGAATGTCGATTTTGACCAGCGATCCGCTCACCCGCTCGACCGATCGCGTGACCGCGCGCGAGTAGTTGTCCAGCAGCTCCGAATCGTCCAGCCTGGCGCCGGCGACGCTCGTCTCACCCGAAAATGCAGATTCGTGTTCCATGGTCTTCCTTCCCTATATGGCAACCAGGCCGCGCGTCATGCCAATTGTCACTGCTTCTGTTCGTGTTCTCGCTCCTAGCTTGGCGAGAACGGAACTCACGTGAAACTTCGCCGTGTGCTGCGAGATGTGCAGCTGGGCAGCCATCTGCTTGTTGGTCTGGCCTCGCGCCATCAGCCGCAAAATCTCCACTTCGCGCGCCGTCAGGTCCTCCGTCATTCGCATCCCGTCGGAGAATACCGTCGGCGGCTCTGGAATCGAGACAGCCAACCCCGCCACGGTGGCAAAGATGGCGGTCACTAATTGATGCACGGTGACCTCCAAAGGAAGCACAGAGTGCACATTCACTCGGGCGGCGCGGCGCGCCATGGCCGTGGTGGCATGAGCGGCAAGAAGCACTGCCGGCGTAGCGGCAAACACTTCCGCAAGCGCACTTCGGTTGCCGGCCCGGGCCAGGAATCCCTCACCCTCCGCGATCAGGATCACGTCCGGGTTGTCACTTTGCACGCGAAACAGCAAGGTCGAGGGCAAGGTAATTGCCAGCAAATCTACCTCTGGTGCTGTTCGCAGACCCAGGAACCTTGGAGCGGTGACCATGGAATCGACACAGGGCAACACCACTAACCGATCAAATATTGAAACCGGTATCGACACGGGAACAGACGGCGGCCCGGGTGTCGCCCGGGCCCGCCTTTCGGATTGGTGATCCTCAGACACGGTCTGCCAGAATTACCTTTAGATCCATTTTCAGGCCGCCGCGAATCACCACCACTGCGACCGGCTCTCCAACCTTTCGTTTCGCCAGCTGGTGTTGAACATCATGCACGTTCTGGATCGGATGGCCATCCACCGCCAGCAACAGGTCCCCAACCAGCATTCCCGCCGCCGCCGCTGGACCGTTCGCTTCGACATGCATCACCAGTAAAGCCTCGTGAATGCCTTCCGCAAAATAGGAACGCGAAGCTTCAGGGACGGGAACCGCCTGCATCGCAGCACCGAGAAACGGGCGAGGCACGTGGCCGCGTTCGAGAATCGC
>JBARKD010000334.1:0-3205 GCA_049800615.1 Acidobacteriaceae bacterium
TGGCATCGCTGCTCGGCCTTGTGGCGGAGACAGTGATGAGGTTGTTCATAATGGAAACGCCGTCAAGCGTGAGGCTGTTCTGGATTTCCCGTTGACCTGCGCCCTCAAAATCCTCTCCAGGCGGTACGCCCGTGTAGGTCGACTTAGACCCTATATAGACGTTGGAGGAGAGAGCAGCGACTTCCAACGCGTTGTGGCCATTGAGGGGCAGGTTCTCAACCATCTTCGTAGAGAACGTTTCCCCAAGCGTCGCATCGTCGGTGGCCAGCGGCGGGGTGGACGCGGAAACACTCACGGTATCGGTCGTTGACCCGACAGACAGGCTAAAGTCGGTGCGCACCGCTTGGTCGTTGGGCAGAGGAACCCCAACTTTGGTCTGTGTTTTGAAACCCGTCTGGCGAACGGTAATGTCATAGGTGCCGGCCTTGATGAAGGTGATGGCGTAGTAGCCGCTCTCGTTGGTCACCGCGTTATAGCTGACCTTTGTGCCTTCTTCGACTGCCTCCACCGGCGCTCCGGGAATCGCCGCACCCGCGGAATCGAGCACCGTTCCAACCAGCGAGGTGTTATTCGCAATTTGCGCCGAAGCTCCGGCGGCAAATGCTCCAAGAAGCATAGAGATGCAGAAATTCCTTATTTTCACGGCACGTCCTCCAAAAAGTCCTTCAGATTCTTCCAGCGCTCCGGCATTCCCAGGCGTTCAGGGCGCCAAAAGCTTGAGGCTTGGAAGCTTGTGAAACCACCACAAGTGCAGATGTTTTAATGTTCCCCGGGGGGATTTTTGTTGATTTAACTACAAACTTACCGGCTTGTCATCCAATCTTTTGCCATGGCTGGATGCCATACCCTGGCTCCTAGGGCAATTGTCCTAGTGTAGTAGGTCACACAGATGGGCGTTTAACCGTTTTTGAAGGGTACGGGCTTTTTGTCCCGGTTGGAGAAACCCCAGGTATCTACTTCTTGGTGTATTTGGCCAGGATGAATTCCTGGACCAGTGCGTTAGCCACCCTGCCGCCCGTATTGATCAGAGCGCTATAGAAGACCAGGCCTGGTCCCCGGTTGCTGGGAGGGAAATAGGCATTGGTCATGGCGCCTGAGATCAGATCGCCGCCGACACTGGAAAAGTTGAACTGCGAATGCCCATTGTCCCCCTTGCAGATGAAGGGGCTCGAGAGGGCATGCATGGCGCGCGACTTTCCCGTGCCCTCACCCTGGTAGAAATAGCGGGGATCCTGGTGCAGAAGTGATGGAAGCACGGCGCCGCCCAACATGACGTTGGAGAAACTCTGGGCGTAGGAGGCGCCGAAACGCTGCGCATAACCTTTCGCTCCCTGCTGATAATCGGGCGTGGTGGCCGCCGCCTGGTTGATCCCCGCGAGCGCAAAATCGCCCGCGATACTGACAATGTCGGTCGCCGCTTTGAACGATAGCTCATACTTCAATTTCGTGGTCAGCGGAACCGGGTGCTTGTCATAGCTGACAAAGAAGTTGGGAATGACACCCAGAACCCGCTGATGCTCCAGCGCTGTAACCTGTTGCCGGGCGAGCTGCTCCTGGGTCATGGCGACGACGGTCGTTTCCACCACGGATATTTTGAGCTTGATGTCCTCTACTTCCAACGCCTGGCCCGGCTTAGCCACGACCGGCGGCGAAGTCCAAACGCCGAACCCGCTCGCGCGAACCGTGACGTGGTAAGGCACCCTGGGATCGAGATCGTTGACCTCGAACCAGCCCGTCTCATTTGTGATGACTGTGCGCTCAGAGTTCGAAACAGAACTCGTCACCGTAACAGTTGCCCCTGGAACCGAGGCATCCTGAACATCCGTCACCGTGCCGTGGATGCTGGCCCGCTGTGGCGCAGGCGCGTCGATCTGCTGGCCCAACGCAGCGGCGCTGAAGACACCAAGAGTGAGAGCTGACAACACCACCCCGAGGATGCGCATAGTCGAACCTTGCCTTGTTCAACAGATGCCACACCGGTCGTGAAGGGCTCAGGCATTCGCGTTTGTTGACAAAAAATGACAACTTCGCGCGCGTGCATTATTCAATGAGATGGAAGGTTCTCCTCCAACGCGTCTGATCAAAAAAATGAATCACATGTTGAAGAGTGACATCGGCTTGCTGGGCTAAAGGAACATCTTCATTGCCTGATTCCGGGGTAAGGATAGACCAGTAGACCAAGAGGGGACGCCCGAGGATGTTCTCTCGGGGAACGAAGCCCCAATAGCGGCTGTCCATGCTGTTGGTGCGATTGTCGCCCATGACGAAATAACTGTCGGGAGGGACCACCACGTCCTCGCCCTGCATGCAACTGTGCAACTTTTCCGCCCATTCCGCGGTGACGCCTGGCTCCGTGCCAGGATCGATGGACGGAAAGTCGTTCACATAAGGGTCGTAGTTGAAGGCAGTAGGTTTGGCCGCCTCGGGCTCGTTCTGGGCCATCCCGTTTAGATAGACGATTCCCTGGCGCAGGTGAATGCGGTCGCCGGGTATGGCGATGGCCCGCTTGACCAGAAAAATGTGTTCGCCATTTGCTTCTTCGACAGGCTTGTAGAAGACGATCACGTCGCCGCGGTGCACTTGACGGTAGTAAACAAACGGCGCCCAGGTTGCCGCCGGCGCCAGGTTCGCCCGCTCCACCATCACGTGATCGCCGGTAATAAGGGTGCTGGCCATCGAGGACGATGGAATGACGAAATTTTGAAAGACGAAGGTAAGCACAAAGAGTCCCACAGCCAGGACGCTGCAGGTAGAGGCGAACCCTTGGGACGGTGTTTCTCGAGGCTGCTTTCCTTTGACCGAATTCTTGCTCATCGCCTGCTTCCCCCTCTTTGCTATGCTCCCGGCATGGATACTGGGCAAGCAAAGTTTAGCATTCAGCGTCTTAATACCGAGGATGGAACCATGAGGCCAGTGGCGTGCGCGGCGGAATGCGGCGCAAAAAATCTGCCCTCCGGACTTCATGGTCTGGAGGGCAAGCGGATCGTTCCACGATTTATGGCTGTTTGGTAGTGAATCCTCGCGCCCAATCGTTACACAGATGGGCGTTTAACCGTTTTTGAAGGGTACGGGCTTTGAAAGCCCCGCCCCTTCAACTTCACCTCGATCCGTCTCTTTCATGGAAAAGCAGCTTTCGCCTACCCCACAAAATTGTCGTCCCGACCGAAGCGTACCCGGATTTCCCGTCACGCTGCGCCGGACAGGT
>JBARKD010000335.1:0-9512 GCA_049800615.1 Acidobacteriaceae bacterium
TGGATGCTGCCGGCCTGATAACCGAGGAAGAGGAAGAAGAAGAGGATGAGCCGGAGATCGGTGAAGAATCAGAGGAAGCGGAAGACGAGGGACAGGTAGCCGCGGTTGCCGGCCAGCCTGCCCGCCGGCCGCGCAACGACCAGCGCCGCGGGGGCCGCGGGCGACACGACAATCGGCGCCGCCACAATGGGCGGCGGCAGAATGCCCAGACCAGCGACCTGCCTATCATCAGCGAGCTGTTGAAACAGGGACAGGAAATCCTGGTGCAGATTGCCAAGGAGCCAATTGCAAAAAAAGGTGCGCGTATCACCAGCCATATCGCGCTTCCGGGCCGCTTCCTGGTATTCATGCCGACGGTGAATCACGTGGGCGTGTCGCGAAAAATTTCCTCTGACGAGGAGCGGCAGCGTCTGAAGCGGATTCTGATCAGCGAAAAGGGCGGGGCGAGCGGTGGTTTTATCGTGCGCACGGCGGCTGACGGGGCCAGCGAAGAGGATTTGCGCGCGGACATTCGCTTCCTCATCAGTCTGTGGACTGAGATAAAACAGCGTTCCGATGGGGCCAAGTCACCGGCGCTCATTTATCACGATCTGAACCTGGTGGAACGTATTCTGCGCGATCAGGTAAGTGACAACTTCTCCACAATATGGGTGGATACCGAGTCGGAGTACGAACGCATCGTTCGCTTCCTGAATCGCTTTCAGCCATCGCTTGTGCGGCGGGTCAAGCTGTATACCAAGGAGACCCCGCTGTTTGAGCAATTCGGCATTCAGGACGAGATCAGTAAGGCACTCAAGTCGAAGGTGTGGCTCAAGTCCGGCGGGTCCATCGTCATCAATCAAACCGAGGCCCTGGTGGCCATCGATATCAACACCGGCAAGTACGTGGGCAAAACCGCACGTCTCGAGGACACCATCCTCAAGACCAATCTGGATGCGATTCCGGAGATTGTGCGCCAGATCCGCCTGCGCGATCTCGGGGGAATTATCGTTATCGATTTCATCGACATGGATGAGCGCAAGAACCGGAACAAGGTGATGCAGGCCCTGGAGGAGGAGCTCAAGTCGGATCGTGCGCCTTCCAAGGTTCTCCAGTTTAACGACTTCGGTCTGGTCGCGATCACCCGCAAGCGGGTAAAGCAGTCCCTGGAGCGGACCCTGAGCATTCAGTGCGCGATCTGTGCCGGCACCGGCATGGTCAAGAGCCCGACCACGGTTTGCAACGAAATCTATGTCGAGATGCGTAAAATGCAGGGTCATCTCGAGCGTCAGGACGTTCTGCTGCGCGTGCATCCTGAAGTTGTCAAAACGCTGAAGCTCAGTAACGCACGCTGGCTCAACGAGTTAGAGGAGATGAGCGGCAAGACCATCATTGTCAAGAGCGATCCCACGCTGCATCCGGAGCAGTTTGATATCCACTAGGACTGGTGTGACTGTAACGCGCGGCTAAAGGCGGTCTTCTATTCAAATTGACGGCGGGGCTGAAAGAGTCTGCGTGAGAACTAACCCTAGCGAGATTTGGTTACGTGATGGGGGTCAGCAGCGCGCCCAGGATTCCATCCTGGGGTATTTTCAGCCGTCCCTTCGGGACTGACTCGTTTTTCATAACCGGTCCCAGGATTTCATCCTGGGCTATTTTCAGCCGTCCCTTCGGGACTTTGTGCGCGGTTGACGGCGGGGCTGAAAGAGCCGCGCCCCTTCAAGATGAAATGACAATTCTGTGGGTGATCAGGAAAACTGCAGATTCCTCGGCTTCCTCCGGATTTCCTGTCAGGCTTAGTGACGTCGTTAAGGCTCGTGCGGCTCTCCGTTAGAGAGAGCCGCATACGTGTCCGTTGGCTGGTGCAGCGTGTAGGAAATCCGGAGTTCGCTCGGAATGACAAAGGAGAGGCTTGCGTCTCAATTTAAGAGCATGGGCTGGATGGGCAACCGCGGATGCTTTGTTACCCGAGATAGCGAAGTGGAGGGAGCTGCTGTTTATGGAACCAGCGGTTGCACGCAGACTCTGAAGCCCCGCCCCTTCACGCCAAATAGTTACCCTCCGCCATCCCCAGCCAACTTCTTCGCGTCAAATCCGTCATAACTGTGTTGATATGAGAGATCGAGGCAGGGATCTCTCTAAATTTTTTACCCAAGGGTGAATACACGATGTCGTCGGGTCCAGGTTCCTTTGTTCGGTTCGCAGTGATAGCAGCGGCCCTCTCCTCTTCCTTGCTGGTTCCCAGCGTTTTCGCGCAAGTGAGTTCAAGCACAGAGAATCATGAGGCTTTCGATGCCCTGGTACAGGACCAGTACCCGAACCAGGGCGGCTACAACCGGCAGCCTTACAACCAGCACCACTACAGTTCCTATACCGACCACCTCGCCATCGAAGGAGGCGCGGGCTTAAATGTGCCGGCCGGCAACACCGGTACCTGGCAAAGCGTGGGCTATGCCATCAATGTCGGCGGCGGCTGGATGTTTAACGACCGGATCGGCGTGCTGGCCGAGTACGGCTTCAACGGCGCCAATATCCCGCAAAGTACACTGTCGAACATCGGTGAGCCAAACGGCCACGTACACGTGTGGTCGCTCACCCTCGAGCCAATTGTCTATTACAAGACGAGCGGGCACATCGGCGGTTATGTCACCGGCGGCGGCGGCTTTTACCGTAAGGTCACTACCTTTACGCAACCCGTTTATGTAGGCGACTATTGTGACTATTTCTACGGGTGCTACCCGGTCTATGACAACGTCACCCTTAGCCACTTCTCCAGCAATCAGGGCGGCCTGAACATCGGCACAGGTATCACATTCAAGCCCAACTCTGAAGGAAAGGTGAAAATATATGCGGAGGCGCGCTACGTGTGGGTCAATTCGCCCACCAGTTCACCGAGCAGCATTGGAACCGGAACCGTTGGGATGTTTCCGGTGACGTTCGGATTCCGCTTTTAGAGCCGCCACCTGTGGCTACGTGCTGCTACCCGTTGCTACCTGTTGCTTGTGGAGGAACGGATGAATCCTAATAACTGCATAGACTACGTTGAGTTTCACGCCAACGATCTGGCTGCGATCAAGGCGTTTTACAGCCGCGCCTTCGGATGGGAATTCGAGGATTATGGTCCCGACTACACCAGCTTTAAAGATGGCAGAATCGCCGGCGGATTCAGTCGCGGACCGGTTGTCCCCGGCTCCGGACCGCTGATCGTAATCTACGTCGAAGATCTGCAGGCGAAGCAGCGGGAGATTAAAGATGCCGGGGGAAAAATCACCAAAGACATCTTTGCCTTTCCCGGTGGATCGCGGTTCCACTTCGCCGATCCGGATGGAAATGAACTGGCCGCCTGGGCCGAGGGTTGATGAGTTAAAGAGAACGGTGAACTTTGCCTGGGCGCCCGACCCAGAAAATTCGCGGTCTACACTCCGACGGGAAATGGCTTAGGCGAGGACTCTTCCACATTTGCGCCGAGGCGAAAGCGATCAAATCTGCCTTCGAGCAGAGACATCAACCCGGTGTACCAGTATCCAAGCACGAAAAGCAGCAGAAACGGCACGGTGAAATAGTTCTCGTTCGCGACCGCATACCAGACGGTCAGTGCGAAATAAGAACCGATGAGCAGCTCGATCCAGGGCACGATGCCGAGACGCTTGCGATATTTGGCCGCCGCCTGGGGAACCTGACCTCGCTTTTCAATGCGATATTTCGGCGTGCGCTTGAACGCCGACTTGATCCCGAAAAGGGCTTCCATGACCGCCCGTGAATTGGTCACGGTGAGCCCGATTCCCAAAGCCATCAGGAACGGCAGATACAAGAAGGTTCTGTACCACTTGCCAGGAAACAGCTCTCTTTGAGAAACCAGGTAGAACGAGGAAATGGAGAAGGTCGACGCCATGAAAAGAGGAACGTCGATCAGGAGCATTTGAAACCATCCCTGATAAAAGCGAATGATCATCGCCGGCATCAACAGCGTTGACAGCACAATCATCAACGGATAGCTGATGTTGGCCGTGAGATGGTAAAAGGATTCCACCTTGACGTGGAAGGGCGCATTACTGCGGAACATCGGGGGCAGAATCTTCCTGGAGGTCTGGATCAGGCCCTTGGCCCAACGGGCCTGCTGGGTTTTGAACGCGGTCATTTCAATCGGCAGTTCGGCGGGGCATTCCACGTCCTGCAGATAAATAAACTTCCATCCCCGCAGCTGCGCCCGGTAGCTGAGGTCGGTGTCCTCGGTCAGGGTGTCGTGCTGCCAGCCCCCCGATCCATCAATTGCCGTACGACGCCACATGCCGGCAGTCCCATTGAAATTGAAGAAATCATTTGTGCGCGATCGTCCCCCGTGTTCGAGTACGAAGTGCCCATCGAGCAGAATGGCTTCCACCTGGGTAAGAAAGCTGTAGTCGCGGTTCAGATGCGTCCAACGAGTCTGCACCATGCCGATCCTGGCATCGGCGAAGTGGTGGATGACTTGCAGCAGCCATTCTTTCGGGGGCATAAAATCCGCGTCGAAGATGGCGACAAACTCGCCGGTAGCCACGCGCAGCCCTTCATCGAGCGCGCCCGCTTTAAAGCCATGGCGATCTTCGCGGTGAATATAGGAGATTCTATGTCCCAGCGACTGATGAAGTTCTACCGCTGCCCGGGCTGCTTCGACTGTCGTATCGGTTGAGTCGTCAAGCACCTGTATTTCCAGCTTGCCGGCGGGATAATCCAGGTTGCAGCAAGCCTGAATCAGGCGGTCAACGACAAATTGCTCATTGAAAATGGGAAGCTGCACGGTAACGCTGGGAAGCTCAGCGAAATGCGAAGCCGGCTCGTGCACGGCATTTTTGCGGTTGCGATAGTAGCGATACACCAGTTGATAGCGATGAATTCCATAGAAAGCCAGGATGATCATCACCACGAAGTAAGGGACCAGCAGCGCGGTATCAAAGGGATTCGAGCGGTATAAGTGTTCGAAGGTCTTATCCGCGTAGTGAGTGCGGAAATAATGCTCCAGGCCATGCTGAGGGGCAAGCCAGAAGAGCGCAAGCGGTGACCTTGCCAGATGATTACAAGTTTCGAGCAGCGCGCCGCCTCCGCACATAGTCCGCTAAGATGCCCTTCTTCTAAGAGTTGATCGTATCCCCCGGGCCCGATTCAGTTGAGAAAACACGTAGTGTACAGGGTATCCCGCTGGACGGGCCGGAAGCCGGCGCCGCGAATGACCTGCCGAAGCTCTTCTTCAGTCGTGTGGTTTGAGGTTCCGGCTGCCTTGACTACGTTTTCTTCGAGCATGACCGAACCCACATCATTCCCGCCAAAGCGCAAGCCAAGCTGCAATACTTTGAGCCCTTGTGTGACCCAGCTTGACTGCACGTTTTCTACGTTGTCCAGGTACAGACGGGAGATGGCGAGCACTTTCAGGTACTCGACCGAAGTCGCTTCCTCCCATTTGCGGCCACCGAGGGCAGTATTGGTCGGCTGGAAGCTCCAGGGAATGAAAGCGGTAAAGCCGCCTGTCTCCTCCTGCAGTCGCCGCACCTGCTCGAAATGGTTAACCCGGTGCTCGAACGACTCACCCACGCCGAACATCATCGTCGCAGTGGTACGCATGCCGAGTTGATGGGCGGTGCGATGCACATGCAGCCAATCTTCCGTGGAGCACTTCAGGCGGGCGATGCGATGCCGCACTTCGTCGTCAAGTATTTCGGCTCCCCCGCCGGGAATCGACGACAGTCCCGCATCTCGCAGACGGGCGATGGTGTCGCGCACGGAAAGATTGCTGTATTCGGCGATGTGCAAAATCTCGGAGGCCGAGAAGCAATGCAGCCAGAGCTGCGGGAACCGCTGCCTGATGCCCCTGAGCAGTCGTTCGAACCATTCGATCTTGAGGTCGGGATGGAGCCCACCCTGCATCAGCACGCCCGTCCCGCCCATCTCGAGGGTCTCCGCGATCTTCTGGTAAATGGTCTCGAAGTCGAGGATGTAGCCTTCCGCGGCGAGCTTACCCTTCAGCGGCCTATAGAAGGCGCAAAAACTGCAGTACTCCGTGCAGAAGTTCGTGTAGTTGATGTTCCGGTCAATGATGTAGGTGACCACACCTTCGGGATGGAGCTTGCGTCGCAGCGCATCCGCGTCCATTCCCAGGCCGATGAGGTCGTCTGAGCGGAAATAGTCGAGAGCCTGGCTCCTGGTGATCGCCACGTTAACATTTTACGGGTAGGACCGCCGACAATCCAGTGTTACCGTGCAAGTGACTCCCCGCTTACATGGGCCGCGTTCGATGCTGCCCGGGCAAGCCACTTGCGCCCTATGGTAAAGAATTAAACATTTTGCCGTCCTCGCTGCCGCATGTTCGCCGGCGAGGTTTTACCATGGTAAAGTCAGGATCTCGGGCCAACCACAATCAGTTACCGCTGTCCGCTTTCTCGAGCCGAGGCATTTTGGTGCATGCCGCAGGACAGAAACCGGAATTCGGCGAGGCCATCGTGCCAGAACCATGGCCGCACATAGCCGATCGCACTGGGTCATTGTTTAGCAAAGTACGTCAAAGACTGTTCTCATCCGCTTCTGGTGGCGACGCCGCGAAATGAGACCCGCCGGCAAGACGGGCTCATCGTCTGACTCGAAGCCGCGGAACATTATGAGACCAGTTCATTTCTCTCCTTAAGGAGTGGTCCGTTTCTATGTCTCATTTCCGATTTGTAAGCCGCGGATTTTCGCGACTCCCGATCCGCTTGCGGCTCACATTGCCGGCCGCCATCATGGCCGCCTCTGTTTTGGGCCTGCAAGCCCAGACGGCCCCGGCTCCGGACGTCATTCAGTTCACCAACGGCGATCAGCTGACGGGCAAGCTTTTGCGAGCGGTCGGCGGCAAAGTGACCTTTCACAGTGACATTGCCGGGGATGTGACGGTTACATGGGACAAAATCAAGTCGATTCACTCCTCCCAGCAGTTTGCCGTGGTGCAGCAGGGCCAGCGTGTCAACCGCAAGACCGCGGATGCCGAAATCGCCAAAGGTGCTGTCCAGGTCGAGGATCAAGTGGTCAAGGTGGCGCCCACACAGGGCGCCGCCACCAAGGATATTCCCACGAAGAGCGCGCAATACATGATCGACCAGCCTACCTTTGAAAAGGAAGTTCGCAGAAACCCGAGTTTTCTCTATGGCTGGAATGGTTCGATCACGGCTGGAGCAACGACGGTGGAAGCGACGCAGAACAGCCGCGGCTTTACCGGCGCGGTGGCGCTGGTCAGAACGATTCCCACGGTGGATTGGCTCGACCCTCGAAACCGCACAACCTTTGACTTTAATGGAGCGTACGGATCGGTCACCCAGCCGGGCACGGTAGGGACCAAGACCAACATCATTCACTTCGATGCCGAACATGACTGGTATTTAACCCCGAGGCTGTACGCCCTGGTGGACTCGTCTCTCGACCATAACTACTCTCAGGGCCTGAATCTGCAGCAGATCTATGGCGGTGGTTTGGGCTACACCGTCATCAAGTCGCCCCGCGAGGAGCTCGACGTGAAATTCGATATCCACTTTGAGCGGCAGGTGTTCTTCATCACTCCGAATATCGAACCACCGCCGCCTCTGACGCCGAGCAAGAATCTGATCGGCGCCAACTTTGGCGACACCTACATGCTGAAGCTGCCGCATGGGTTGACGTTCAACCAGGGCGCGGTGATCACCCCGGCATTCAATCAATCGGATGCCTGGTCGGCCACGGGTACAGCCGCACTGCTGTTCCCGGTTTATCACCGCTTCGGGTTCAGCCTGGGCGTGCTTGACGACTACCTGAACACTCCGGCGGTAGGCAGCAAGAAAAACTCCTTCCAGTTCAGCGCCGGGGTAACCTACAGCCTCAAGTAGAGTCTATTGAGCAGCCGCTGGATCGAGGTCCAGCGGCTGCTTCAGCAGCGCCATCACTTCCGGCGGCAGCGGCTTGTCTGCATTGGCCAGCAGAAGCGACACCTGCCACATTTGTGTCTGATTGAGGATGTTCTTGAATGCCGGCATTCCGGAAAGACGAATCCCGTTCGCAACTTTCCAGTAGGTCTCTCCGGGAGGATCATCGCTGACTCCGACCACATCATGGCCATGCGGCTCCCAGAGCTGAGGGGCCTTGGGATACATGCCCTTGGCAAAGCTGGACGGCAGACCATACAAGCCATGGCAATCGGCACATTGCTGGCGATAGATGTGGGCGCCGATTTCCAGGTTGGTGGGGCTAGCTTCCATTGGGGGAGTCTTCACCATTTCCCGGTCTATCCGCACGTGCAGAGGAAGGTGCACGATCGCCTCCTCAAAGGGAAGCGCCGGGTCCGCGGTCGCCACGGGCGGACTTCCTGCCCGCAGATAAAGCCAGATCCCAGAGGGTACGACGAGCAGGCCGAGCACAAGCCCGAGAAGGAATTTCATGGAGTTTCGCCCCTTTTTTGGCGGTCACTGTCCGTCAGCAGGATATAGCAACGGGAGAAATGCTCTAATACTAACCAGAACATCAATCGAATTTTCATTCCCCAAGAGCGGGCAGGCAGTGGAGGCTTTCAGGTTCATGCAGCATAGCAAGCGTTTTGGATGCCACGTGTATCCGCTTCTTTTTTTGATCGGTCTCGCGGTACCCGGGCTCACAGCGCAAAATTCAACCAGCGATTCCCAGGTTCCGGCACAAACTCAGCAGCCCGCAGAATCCCAACCGCCGGCCCCATCCCAGGCTCAACCGGAGAATCCCCAGCAAAATCAGGTTCGCCTGGCCCAGGAAGCCCAGGCCCGCATACGGGCACGCCGGCTGCAGCGAACCGAGCGCGTGATCCAGGACACGTACAGTCACAAATTTGAGATATACGGTGGAGGCGGGTATACAAGGTTCCGTCCCGGCAGCTCGCTGCAGCACAACAACGAATCTGCGTGGAACGGCGGATTTACGGACTATCGTTGGGGCCGCCTTGGCCTCACTGCCGACCTGCGCGGCTATTACGGGACAGCGTTTGCCTATCCCAATCCCTACAATCTTTTCAAGCCCAGCATCAGCCAGTACACCTTTATGGGCGGCCCCCAGTACCGGATCATACGCAGAGAGCATTGGGCGATTAGTGCGCAGGCTCTGATCGGTGGCGCCAGGGGCAATTTCAACGCCAACAGCGCGAACCTGCCTGGCACCTACATCGGAATGTGGAGTAACGGAACCACGTTCAGCGCCGCGATTGGGGTGCCCATTGATTACAACATCGCTCCCGGACTTGCGTTTCGGATACAACCGGGATATTGGCTGACAACGTTTGGGAGCACAACGCAGGTCAAAAATCTGGGGTTTACCTCGGGCCTGGTCTTCCGCTTCGGGCGTCAGTAGCCGTGAGTTTTGGCTTTGAAGGGGCTTACCGGTTCAGGAAACAGCAGGTCCCTCCACTTCGGTCGGGATGACAATTCTGTCGAGGGATGGAAAATATACCCTCAGCGGCTGAACAGGCTGCGGAAAAAATCGGGATCGAGCAAGAAAGACGTGAAGCAGGGGCTAAAGCCCGACGTATTCTAAATCATTTACGG
>JBARKD010000336.1:0-15272 GCA_049800615.1 Acidobacteriaceae bacterium
TCACCTACGCTTCGCATTTTGCAGTTTGGCTGAAACGATCCGTCCGTCGCCAACACTGTAGATATAGACGGTGTGACCCTCCTCACAGCCAGCGATTCACTTCGGCCGTTCGCGCAATTCATCCCGAGCGTAGGGCGCGTTACTTTCCCCAGGACCAAGCAGCAAGCGCGGAATCGGCTCAGCTAACTGACCGGAGGATTCACCGGCCTGGTGACTCCTCTCTTCGAGAGCTTCCCCCTGGAAGCAAACAAAAGTCATTTCAAGGAGGAGAAACATGGCAAGTGTCACAGGAACAAACGGAGCTGGGAGCGGGTTGACTGCGCCAGCGGGATTTGGCGTTCTGGGAAACTCTGACTCGGGTGACGGTGTCGTCGCTCTTTCGGGAACCGGAATCGGTCTCCTGGCAATATCGAAGGGCGGCGACTCGGGTTTCTTCGAGTCGGTTTCGGGCGGCGGCCTGACCTCCATCGTGAACGCTGCCAACGAAGCAGCCGTATCGGGAATCGCGGATGCCCAGCAAGGCACAGGGGTGCACGGTTACGGAAATACCGGAGTCTACGGAAGCAGCGACCTGGGAGCCGGTGTTTTCGGCGACACGGGCACCGCCTCGGCTGGCGTTCATGGCAAGACTTACGGAGAATGGGGCGCCGGCGTTATAGGCGAAACAACCGGAAACGGATACGCCATTTGGGGGCTGTCACAAACCAGTTATGCCGGTTTGTTCGAAGGCAATGTTCTCATGGGTGGGCATGTGTACATTTACGGGTCCCTTCTAAAGCCCGGGGGCTCGTTTCGCATTGACCATCCCCTAGACCCGGCCAACAAGTATTTGTCTCACTCTTTTGTCGAATCGCCCGACATGATGAACGTCTACAACGGAAACGTTGTCCTGAATGAGCAGGGTGCGGCGATGGTTCAGCTTCCGGAGTGGTTCGATGTGCTCAACCGGGACTTCCGCTATCAACTAACCTCCATCGGCGCACCTGCGCCTGGTTTACATATATCCAGTGAGATAGACCGCAGATACTTCAGGATTGCGGGAGGAGCGGCAAACGGCAAAGTCAGCTGGCAGGTTACCGGGATTCGCCAGGACAAGTGGGCCAATGCGAATCGCGTGCAAGTAGAAGAAGAAAAACCTGCGAAGGATCGCGGCTACTATCTCCACCCGGGCCTTTACGGGGAGCCGGAAGATAAAACAGTCATGCCGGGTCCAAGACCGAAAAGAACTCACACGGCTGACGTAGGGCCGGTGAAGCGGATAAAAAGGCCGAAGCGCGGCTGAGTATGTACTGCGTTCCGATATTCGCGCCTTGGGGGAGTTTCGGGAAACTCCCCCCGAAACCCCCGAGGATGGAATTAGGACAATAGGTGTGCTGTCCCCCATGTTTCCCCTATTTCGCAGCGTCCTTTATCAAAAATAGGTTGCCCGGCTCAAAAGGACTCGCTATGATGCTGCGCTGGAGTAGGAGAACATGAAAAATGCAGCTTTTCTGTGGGCCATCCTCGCTGTCTCGATCAGTTGGGCGCAAGATAAACCCTCTGCCGCCGGCACTTGGAAACTGGATATCGCGCAGAGCAGTTTCGGCTCCGATCCTGTTCCGAAATCCGTGGTAGGCACGATCTCGGCGGATTCACCGCAGTTGATGTCATACCACGTGCGCAATGTTGACGACAAAGGGAACCGAGCTACGTTTTCATGGAGCGGGCCAGAGGACGGCAGCATGCATCAGATGATGATGAACGGAAAACCGGCGGGCCAGCAGAGTGTAAAAAAAGAATCAGACGGTACGATCGTCCGCCACGGTGAAGATTCAACGGATGGCTCAACATTCGACGCCCGCGGCTCTTTGTCGCCGGACGGTAAGACGTTCACTGACGAGATAACCGAGAAATCGAAGGACGGCAAGGAGAGCGTGCAAAAGCAGGTATGGCATCGCGTGAGTGCTAAAGGCTAAGCTGCGACCTTAGCCCATCTCGCCTTCTAAACAGCCGCAATCCGTATCTCTCCGTCGCACAAGGTCGACGTGCAGGTCGCAGCGCTTAGCTACCGATTGGCTTAGCTGGGGATAATTTCATCTGTGTCAAATTCCCGGGGATGTGTCGCTGATAATCCTTATTTCGGGGTAATTTCGTCTGTTTCCGAATCAAATCCATTCAATCAAATCCAATCAAATCCTGCATTAGTTTTTGGGGTTTGGGTCATGGGCCTTTTCTATTTCCGGCCAATACGCCAAACGCGTTTCTAATCGGGAAGATCCAGCCTCTCCGCGACGACTTTTGTCCTCCGCGACCACGAGCGTGACGATGAGCGGTATGAGGAGTGATTCGCTCAATCATGCCGCTTTTTCCAGTTTTCGTCGTGTTGGCTGTTTTCGGACCGCTCATTTGCCTTGCGCAGGGCGGCAGCATCAATGGTGAAGCTACCTACGTTTCCTTTTCGGTGCCGGGTGCGCTCGGTACCTATCCGATGGGGATCAATGCCTCGATGCAGGTTACTGGCTATTACACCGTGTCGTCAGGCATGGCGCACGGCTTTTTGCGCGAAGCGGATGGAACCATCTCCACCTTCGACGTGCCGGGAGCCCGTTGGACGCAGCCTGCATTCATCAACACAGCCGGCGATATCGCCGGAGAGGCGGTACCGCCAACGGGGGTTGCGCAAGGCTTTCTCAGGTATGCTGACGGGCGCACTGTAGTCATCCCTGGAAACCAGGCGGCTTACGAGAGCGTGACTGTTGCCGGCATCAACGATTTCGACGAAATCGCCGGAGACTATCTTCATCTCGGGGTGACCGCGTTTACCCGGTCACGCAACGGAGAGTTCGCTGCGCTGCCGCCCCCTCACGCGGTGGCGACAGGCCTCAATGCAAGTGGGTCTGTCATAGGGATTCTTCCTGACCAATATGGATTCACGGGGTTTGTGAGTCATCCCGATGGTGATTGGACCACGGTCGGGCCCGTGGCAACCTCTGTGTGCGGCGACCAGACTATCCCTGAAGCTATCAATGCAGGGGGCACGATCGCGGGCACTTTAACCAGGAATTATTTCTTCAACAGTTCGTGTCCGATCAATACAGGTGGTTTCGTGATGTCGCCAGAGGGTGAGTTCACGCCATTCCAACCACCGGGCCAGCTTCCGTACTACCACGACCTGCTCCTGGGAGCCGGCCCTCCCCCTCTCCATCTGGTCAGCATCGACCAGGCCGGCGACATTGCCGGCACTTACATCGACGCAGCGGGACTCTACCATGGTTTCGTACGAAATCCCTATGGAACCATAACCTCCTTCGACCCACCGGAAAGCAAGTGGACCACAGTGACCAGCATCAATGCCGGAGGCACCATCGCCGGCTACTACCAATACAGCCCGCAGGGAACCGGCCTCACGGTGGGGTTCCTCCGCGTGCCGTAGGTGATGTCGTCATCCTGACCAAAGCTCTGCGCGGTTTCGGCGATGAATCCGGCCGGTTTGACGGACAGCGCGGCTGCGCGCTCGAAGCCTAATAGTTCGCCTGAATGCATACGAGCCTCGACCACGCCATCGGTGTACAGAGTAAGCTGGGCGCCTACGGGCAATAGAACAGGCTCTGTTGCATTAACCATGGTTGGGAAGGCCCATTGGACCGGGGCAGTAAGATGAGTCATGTTCAAGCGCCGCCGCTTTCCTGTTGAGATCATTCTGGTTTGTGTTCGCTGGTACTGCAAGTACGGCATCAGCTATCGGGATCTTGTGGAGATGATGCAGGAGCGCAGCGTGGAAGTAGATCTGTCCACGATCATGCGGTGGGTGCATCGTTATGCGCCCGAGTTGGAAAAGCAGGTACGCTGGTATCAAGGTTATCGAGCCGCCTCCTGGCGCGTGGACGAGACGTATGTGAAGGTTGGTGGCCGCTGGAAGTACTTGTTTCGGGCCGTCGACAAGCAGGGCCGGCTGATCGACTTCATGTTGTCAGACCGGCGAAATACACGGGCTGCCCATCGTTTCCTGGGCAAAGCGTTGACGACGATGCGTCACTGGCCGCCGTCCTCGATCACTACAGACCAGCTCGGCTCATATCCGAAGGCTATCGACCGGTTGCAACGAGAAGGCAAGCTGTCGGTCGACACAAAACACCGGACCTGCAAATACCTGAATAACATCATCGAAGCCGATCATGGCGCACTCAAGCGAGTCATTCGTCCCACCCGAGGCTTTCAGACAATGAAGACGGCGTCGGCTACCATCAAAGGCTTCGAGGTGATGCGGATGATCCGCCGCGGTCATTGCCTGATGTGCAAGCCGCACGTGAAGGACGAGGTGCGCTTCATCAACAAGCTGTTCGATGTATTCACTATCGCCGCTTGATCCACTCCGAAGTAGCCAACTGCGACCCACGGAGTTAATGCAACAGAGCCTGATGCTGAAAAGAAAAAGGCGAGAACCTGCGATTTGGATTGCAGCGCGACAGCCGGATAAGCAGATCATCTAATGCACTACTTCAACTGCTGCGCCGCATACGCGGCAAGACCCTGCCATGTCTTCTCGGCGACATCGAGGTGTAGATTCTGAATGATTGGTACAGGCGAGGCTTGCGACTGTTGAATCTGCTGGTCTGCCAAGCTATAGCTCGATTGAAGGCTGATGAGCGATCCCGTGAGCAAGCTCAGAGCCTGATTCGCAGTCTGCGCTGATGTCTGCATCGACCCCACACTCACCTCGATCTGCTGGAACGACTGATTGAACTGATTCTCCATGCCACTGATAGCCTTGGTGGCGTCGCTCTGGCCGCAGTGCAAGGTCGGAATAAAGTTCTTCTGAGTTTGCGTGATCTCCTGATCGATGCTGTTCTGCACATTCTGGCTCAGGCTCGCGATGCTGGTTTGCTCCGCCTGCTGCTGCTGCATATATTGCGACAGTGCCTGTATGGCAGTGTTTAGCGCGCCCGAACTCTGCTGTATGCCCGTTTCGATCTGTTGAAACTCAGACGCAATTTGCTGCCTCTGCTGCTGCGTCGTCGTTCCGCCGTTCTGCTGAATTTGCGTGTTGAGCGCGAGGATCGCATTCGCGGCATTTGTGAAGGTATTGCTGAAAGCCGGCAAGGTGGAGGTTTCCCATGTCGAAACCGATGTCATTGTTGGACTGAACTGCTGATATTGCTGTTGAATAACTTGCAGCACCTGCTGGAGCGGAACCCGTGTACCGGAGAAGTCCACCTGCCATGACCAGTGCTGGTTCATGATGCAGAGCTTCCCCCAGCAATCATAGCCGCATGAACCGCTGATCGAATACGGTCCCAGGCTCGCGTTTGAAACGATCTGCGACGAATTGGCAAGACTGGCTTGGAACTGCGCGAGTGTGGACAGGCTGTTGCTTAGTGCGGTCTCAGTGACAGGGGCAGCCTGGGCGAAAGCGACTCGGGTGGCAGAAATCCAACACAACAGGAGAACCCACACGGCTCGAGCCAGCAGTTTTGGCATATAAACGCCTCGGATAATTATTGATTACCTCAAAATGCACGCGTGATATTATGGCACACAATTTCGCAGAGGAGAACCGAGATACCGTGAGCACGCTCGAACCGCCCATCCAACAACTTACCCGTCAAAACCAGAATGGCCCCGACCAGCCTCCGCTGTTTGCGCTGTTCACCAACGACTGGCTCACGCTCCAGGCTTATATCGTTCAAGCACTTCAACTTCCCCTTACGACGGCAGACTTCACCGCGAAATACGGCACATTCGCGGATCAGCAACAGATCACAAATGTCGTGAACGCCATGCAGAGCGTTCAGGCGCTCAGTGCGCAGTTCGGTGACCCTGCGACCCTCGTTGCACAACTGGCCCAAGATCCCGCCATCCTGGAAGGGACTACGCCTCCGGCGGAGATCTATCCGCACATCGTCTGGCTTGCCAATCAGGTCTACAACGCGGCGCAAACGTTTACTGGAACCTTGAGTAGCTTCGAGCAGTTGCTCAATCCTTCGAACTGTGGCTCGCAAGCGCAGTGCGCGGCGATCCTTAAGGAGGTTCTGACCGGCGTGGGAGGCTTGCAGTCGACTGCGCAGACCGCACAGGGTCAAACTAATGACCTGATTCAGAAACTCGCGCAATTCAATCAGTCCATGGTTGCCCCTAACCAGCAACTGCAGGCGTATACCACCGAGTCAAGCCAGTTCTACACGGACGCCCAGGCCGCGGAAGGCCAGGACGCAAGCGACGTTGCGATATTCCAGACGGATGCCAACGCCGCCTATAAGGAATGGGAGAACTACACTATCGCGGCAACGACCACCTCGGTTGGCATCACTGTGCTCTCGTGCGGCCTGCTCTGGCCAGTCGGCGCTGCGCTTGGCGGAGGCTTGGGCTACGCGGCCGGTAAGGCACGTGAATCCTACAACAACTACTGCGGCGAGCGGAACCAGGCCACCGCGGACGAGCAAAAGAAAGCACAACTGGTCACCGATCTAAGTGGATTTAATTCTCAGATCCAGAACGTCTCGGGAGCTTCGGCAAGCTTTCTCAGCACCTTGCAGCAGGTCGAAGGCGCGTGGACCACCATCGGGCAGAACTTGAGCTATATCGTGAATAACTATACAGACGCGCAGCTGAGCTCCTACTCTTGGATCGTTCAGGCGCTAAACCTGAACCAGGCAACGCAGGACTGGCAGGCAATCGGAGCCGCCGCGCAAAGCTATACCACCAACTCCCTAGTAACGTTCACTTTTCAGCAGTTTGGCACACCTCTTCCGACGGCGACCGCGGCACACGCACCAGCTCTTCGTTCCCGCGCCTGATTACGCTTCCCGCTAAGCCTAATCCACTTAGCACGCACGCTGCGGGGATCGCTTGATCTCCGACCCTTGACGCTTTTGGAGGCAGATCCATGATCAACTGGGCATCCCTGAATCAGCAGGCCGCTCCTCTAACCACCCTTACTGCCATCACGGATCCCGTTAGCGGAGACGTGACGGTCGTCTTTTCCGGTCTGCAGGTAAGCCTATCAAGTGTCACCAACCTCTTGCCAAAGACCGGCGGATACAGCGTGACGATCTATGCGGACACGCTTGTGGTCGACGTGTCTACCATCAACACTACGGGGCTCGTGCTCGTCGCCCGTACTATCGATGTGTCGTTCCTGAAGGGCGCGCCCCTGCAACTTACGCCTCCGACGACCGACATTGCCGTGGCCGAGGTTCTCATCGGTGCAACAATCGGCGGCAACCTAGCGTTGCTCCCCGCGCAGCAACCTGTCGGCTCTGCCTTTCAGGTCCCGGCGGGCGTCAGCTCTTTCAGTGCGGTTCTGTACAACGTTCCCAGCCAGGGACCCGCCACGGGACAGATCATGTCCTCCTTCGCTGCTCTGCAGGATCTCTTTCGCCAAACCTGGGCCCTGAATAGCATGAAGGCAAGCTATGGCGCCGGAGCCGTGTTGATGGATTCCTCCGATAGCAGCGATGTGGCCACCGCGCAATCCATGTTCAACTGGATCACCGCGATCGTTCGCACGCTGGGCCTTGGGGGCCAGACCATCTCCACCGACTATGCGGAGCTCTACGGCCAGGCGGCCGCGCTGCTGGTAACCCTGAACGTCGCGCCAGGTGCCATTTATGTCCCGGTGTTATCGTCCTCGATTTACCAGACACAGATCACCAATCTCATCAGCGTGCTGCAGAATTATGAGAACAGCCTCAACACTTTGAATATCGAGTCCAATATCGAGCAGGCCATCGCAACTGTGAGCAGCACTCTTGGCAGCGTCTCGCAAGAAGAGATCGTTCCACTCCAGGCGCAGCTGCAAAACACAAAAGCGAACATCAACAATCTCTATCAGGCCGTCGAAAGCCTGGTGAACCTTTACTATCTCCAAGCCGACCAGGCCCACACCGATTTCGTTCAGCTGCAGGGCTCCATCGCAGAACAGAAGATCGATCAGTTTCTCAAAGGCGCGCTGGACGTGGTGACGAACGCGGTGGCCATTGGGTTCGACGCCGTCAAAGTTCCCGAAGGTGATGTCTCCGCAATTGGCGATTCCGTCGAGAAGTTGGTTTCAGGTGTGAAGTCCGCCGTCGAGACCATCGACGCCATGATCCCGTCCTCCCCCGCGGGAGGCAATCTGCTGACCAGTGCAAAGTCGCTCATGGAGATGCAGCAGGGGCTCATGACCTCTTTCCTCGCCGGAGCGACCCTCTGGCAGGCTGCACAGGCCAATCAGAGCGTGGCCAGCCTTCCCAGTTCGCTGGGCGCCGCAAGTATTGACCCCAGTCTTGCTTGGGACAACTTCGTGACGAGCGCCGAAGCGGAACTCTCCACGATAAAGTCGCAGATCGGTTCAGGCACTGGCTCCGATGCAGCGCAGGAGGCAGCCAACACCTATCTCGCCGACCTTAAGATCCTCGCCGGTTACGGCAAAGCCATCGATGTGAAGTTCGTTGCCTATTCCTCACAGCTCGCCCAGGCCACCGTTCTGAATGCGCAAATTACGGCCGCGCAGAACATCGTCGCCATCTGGCAGCAGCAGGAGGCAGACGCCACGTCCGACCAAGAGAAACTTGCCGCGCTTACGGCCATCATCCAGACGCGTGCTGATGCAATCAAGCGCTCCATCTTCGTTGCATGGACTTACTATCGCGACTCTTACTTCTTCCTGTATTTCGCCGAGCCGCCTAATACCGTCACTCTGAATATGACCTCTGCGCAGATGCAAGAGGCCTTCGTCGGCATCTCGCAATGGGTCGCACAGCTCCTTGGGAACGCACCCGACGGTCAGCATGTGCAGCTGCCCAATAACAACGTCACCATCGACTTCGAATTTCCGATCCTGACTGCGGGCCAGCGTTCTGGTCAGACGGCGGTTAATACCGACATCGCGCTGTTGAGCCCCGCCGCAAACGGCCGGCCCGCCAGTCTCACCTGGAACATTCCCCTCGGCGATGCACAACTCCAGGGAGTCCTCCCCGACAGCGGCAACGTCGCTATATGGATCACCTCAGCGCAATTCTTCCTAAATGGCATGAAGCCAAACTCCAAAGGAAACATCATCATGCAGGTGATGACTTCCGGAACGTACCAGAATGGGTTCGGCGCGAAGGCGGCGCACACCTTTGAGACCTTGGGTCTAAGCGGTAACTTCGCCTACTCCTTACCCAACAATGTATACAACGCATGGAACGTCAACTCGGCCGTGTACATGACACCTACTCCTTTCACCCAGTGGCAGATGACCTTTGACAGCGACGGCGGTGATCCCTCCATGGCAAACAGTCTGAAAATGTCGCTAACAATTTCCTACCTGGGCGCGCCCAGCAATTAGCGTTGGAGGAGAAATGGGATTTCCCTCGATCTTTGGACAGGCCGCTTAATGTACAGCTCCTCTCATCACCCGCACGCCTCAACCACAGCGGCTCAGGCAGTGGTTTCAGCTCTGGCACCAGTCGCTTTCGCGGCTGTTGCATCGCGGTAACTGCGGCGCTGTCACCGAGCAGTTTGCCCAAGTCGTCTTCGACGTGAACAAGGTGCTCGCACGTTCGTAACGGAGCATGCAGTTCCTCGGCAGCGGTCAGCGGCAGCTTGCGCATTCCACTTTCAGGGTCTGCGGTATCTGGGGTCCCGTCAGAAAACGGACGATAGAGCACGTTAGTGATCGGGCCGCTCCGCTCAGCCGTTCATCGCCTTGCCCCCTCTCAGAAGTCACAGACTCTCAGGATGACGGCCTTGCGGTGATGTTTGTTATGCTCATGGTGTTTTGTAAGGCTGCATAGTAAAACCGTAGCTCGCAGCTAAGGGAGAATCCTGCTGAAACATTTGATTCCACCCTGATGCGTAGAATAATTTTTTGCACGGATGCTGCCGGCACCCCGGGGAGACCCTTCATGAGTCTGGTTATGCAAGTGATATCCGGCGTCACAAAAACCCTGCCGCTCATGGCACTGTGGTGGGTGGTGTTTGCCGTGTTGGAGCGCCTGTTCCCGGCCGTGGAGCGCAAGGCTGTCAAAGAATGGGGATTCAATCTCTCAGTGTCCGTTTTGTATGTGATGGTTGGCGCGATCGCCGCCGTCGTTGGCGACCTCATCGGCCAAAAGGTGAGAGCGGGACTTCATGGAAGTCTGATCAACCTCAAGATCGGGAAAACTGGCGGCATTGCCCGAGATCTCGCGGCCACGCTGCTGTCCCTTCTGATCTTCGACTTCTTCTACTACTGGTGGCACCGCTCCGAGCATAAATATCCCGGGCTTTGGGCGATCCATAAGCTCCATCACCTGGATCCGGGAATCAACGTGTCCACGAATTTTCGCCATCATTGGCTCGAGGATGTGGGACGCATCCCCATGATCACGATCCCGATGGCCATCTTGTTTGATCTCTCACCGCCGGCCGGAGGCGCGATTGGTTTTGCTTTTTCGGCTTGGACGTTCTTTATCCATGCCAATCTCAAACTCGGTCTGGGCCGGTTGAGTTGGCTGGTCGATGGGCCTCAAGTCCATCGCATCCATCACAGCAGGCTACCGGAGCATTTTGACCGTAACTTCGCGGCATTTTTTCCCATCTGGGATGTCCTCTTTGGAACTTATTATCATCCTGGCCGCGGGGAGTTTCCCCCGACCGGAGTGATGGGCGAGCCGCAGGTAACGACATTGAGGGAGGCGGTTTGGTTGCCGTTTCGCACTTGGCGGCGGGCGTCCCCCGCATCTGCGGACGCCGAGAGTCCATGAGTTGTTGAGGCGTTAGGGGAATTTAATGGCCTGACGGAACAGACCCCTTTCGGCAAGAGCCAAACCTGGTGAAGGTCCCCCCCGGTCCCCGTATTTATGTTTCGACAACGGTATTGCAGCCATCGGGCGCCACGTTCGGGAGTCTCGGGACATCAATCTATCATTGATTGGACCGGGAGAGTTCTGCTGTGCGCGTCCTAGTCCTTGCATTTGGTTTGACTGGGATACTTCTCTGCGCCGAGCTGCGGATGGCCTCGCAGAATATCGATACCGTTTTCACATCGCAGAGCCGCGCCCCCATCAGTATCGCCGACGAAATCAAGGACCCAGCCGAGCGGTCTGCATTTGTCGCTCTCATGGGCGGGAAAGATCCGCAGAAGTTGCTTGCCCTTGCGCGTTCGTTTCTTGACACGTATCCGCAGTCTGCATTCCTCGCACCCGTTGCAGAAAAAGCCGCTCGTGCGAGCTTCGACCTCGGAGCTTTGAAGTCCGGGCTGGACTATGCGCATTTTTCGCTTTTGCTCATGCCTGAAAATCCTTTGCTTCTTGTCCCAGTGGCCGACGTACAGGCAAGCGCGAAGCCTTCTTCAAGGACGGCAGGTTCAGGCAGACGACCTTTATGGTGGAGGCACTCGAGCGCTCGCAATGCTTTCGCAAGGGCGAGGCAAGTTGCGGAAGCTGCCACAATCCTCACAGTCACAATGAGTCGTCGAACCTCACATCGCTCAAGTTCAAAGACCAGCCAGACCTGATGTGCACCGGTTGCCACACGCAGTTCCAGGACCAGAGCAGGGCCACGGCTCACACGCATCATCCTTTGAATACCGAGGCCAGCCGCTGCGTCTCCTGCCACATGCCCCGCATCATGGATGCCCTGCTATTTCGGGCGCGTTCGCACCAGATCGACGATATTCCTAGCGCGGAGATGACACTTCGCTTTGGCCAGGAGGACAGCCCGAATGCCTGTTTGCTTTGCCATGCCGAGAAGACTCCACAATGGGTCCAGGGCCAACTGCAGGCCTGGAAGATCGTTCAATAGATCAAGCTCACTACTGAGTCTTCGCAACGCCGGAGAGCAGGGCTTTGAATCGTGATTCCACACATGGCCAACGACATCGCCAGCTGCCGATAGAGTTTTGCGCGGATGTGGACAAAAATATCAGATAGAGACACATAGTTCATATGAAGATTATTTACCTTGACAACTCCGTAGTGGCAGTTCTATAGGCTGTGTGTCCCAAATTCGATTGAATCAGTCGTCGCCCCGGGGGCGCCGGAGGGCTGTACAGACTCGAGTCTTTGTTTATCCCATCGATCATGAACTCAGAGGCCGTTGGGCGCTATAACCTGCCCCGGCAGAGATTTCATCGGGCCATAAATATCACTTTCTGACATATGAATCGTAGGTCGATATTTATGTGACAACCCCATATCGCGAAACATGGACCGCCGGACCAGCCAAGGGAATGCAAGATCTCACTTTGGAGGATGAGATGAGCAAGTCTTATCGGAGCGCCAGTCATAGGCGGTTGAATTGCCGCCAGTCGAATCCAAAACACTTTCCCGCCCTGGAGATACGAGCCCTGGCTGTCTGCGTGATGCTGATTGCGTTCGGCACGGTCGCTCGTTCCCAGACAGCGACCGGCCAATTCAATGGCCATGTCTTCGACCAGAGCGGAGCGGTGGTACCCGGCGCAACGGTAACTCTGCTAAACATGCAGAGCAACCTGGTTCGAACCGTCCAAGTCAATCGTGAAGGCTTGTATCTGTTCCCGCTCCTTCCGCCTGGAATTTACAAGATCACGGCTACGCAGGCCGGATTTGAAGCAGCCACCAGCCAGCAACTCGAACTCGATGTAAACCAGACTTCCACCGAAGACTTCCATCTGCAGGTAGGGACGGCTTCGCAGACGGTCACTGTCACGTCAGCCGCCGAGTTGCTTCAGGCCTCCTCCAGCGAGTTGGGCGCTGTCGTCGAAGAGCGTACGGTCAATGAACTACCGCTCAACGGGAGAAACTTCACCGCGCTCCTCACTCTTGCCCCTGGTGTCAACCCGGTGAACTACTCGCAAAATAACACTTTCAACCTCTACGCGGCCCCCGTCGGTCTCCCCGGCTCGAGCTTCGTTTATCCCTCGGTACAAGGGCAATGGAACCGCGAGAATTCTTATTTTGCGGATGGCATTGTCAACACGGCCTCCAATCGCGGCTCCTACGACGTTCCGCCGGTCGTCGATTCCATTCAGGAATTCAAGATCCAGTCTCATAACGATGTGGCCGAGTTCGGGTCCGTCCTCGGCGGAGTCGTCAACATCGTCACCAAGTCAGGCACGAATTCATTTCATGGAGCAGCGTGGGAGTATTTGCGCAACAATGCCTTCGATTCCCGCAATCCTTTTACGGATTTCAATGGGGATACCCCGGCGGCGCCGGCGCCGTTTCGCCAGAACCAATTTGGAGCAGACTTTGGCGGTCCGGTTAGAATTCCGAAAGTCTACAACGGAACGAATAGGACCTTCTTCTACTTCGACTGGGAGAGCTGGAGATATTCCAAGGCGGCGGGTGAGAGTTACATCTCGCCCACTGCCGCGGAGATAAACGGGGATTTCACCAATGCGTCCGTGGTCACCAGTAGCGGTGTTCCGGCACTTCTCTACAATCCGTTTGAGACCACCGGAACTGCCGGCAACTACATGCGGCCGTTGCTTGGCGATGGTCTTCACGTTCCAGCAAACATGATCAACGCGGCGGATCAAGCCTTTATACAAGCTTACAGCGATAAGCCCAACTTTACGGCGACCACTCCGGGTGGAAACAACACCATCTTGAATGCAGTTGGTGTGAACAATGCCAACCAGTTCAGCGGGCGTGTGGATCAGAACTTCGGAACGAACAACACGTTGTTCTTTCGCTACAGCCTTATTTCCCAAACGATTACAAGCCCCACATCGCAACATTTACTGTCGTTCCAGGACACCGCACCTAGAAACCTCGGCGGTGGTTACACCCATGTATTCCGCCCGACCCTCATTCTGGACGCCAGGGTGGGATTTTCCGGAAGGTTCGACCAGACGGCCGGATCGGCGGCCATTGGTGACTTATCCAAGGTGGGCTTTCCTGTTGAGCCCACCTACGGAGGTACGAGTTTCGCCTATGCCGTATCGTCCGCGGTCGGGCAAGGAGGGTTGGCTTCAGCGTATAACGGCGTCAGCGATCTGGGTAAGTCTTCCAATGCCGGGGTGGCCACGGACGACAACTACGCAGTCAATATGACCTGGATACATGGCAAGCATCAGGTGCGCTTCGGATTTCAACAGCTTATCTTCGGACAGGTATTAGGACCTGTCTCTGAGAATTTCGGCTCGGCCGGTTTCAACTTCACTCCTGCGGAGACCTCGAACCCGCAAAATTCCGGAAGCACAGGCAATTCGCTTGCCTCGGCCCTCATCGGGATGCCTGACAGTGGCCGCTTTTTCTTACCATCTACCGCCGGCAACCGCTTTATCTCCAGTGCCGCCTACGTGCAGGATTCGTTTAGGATGACGCCGCGTCTGACCCTCAATGCAGGATTGCGTTGGGACGGACAGAGCTCGCCTCATCTCCTGAATGGAACGACGGCGGGCGAGGTTGACCCGAACACTTTTAACTGGATCATTTCGGGTAAAAAACTGCCTCCCCCCTGCAACCCGACCGCGGGCGTCTACGCACCCTGCATCCCGTCTGCGGACCCGGCGACAAACGCAATCCTTGCTGCGCATGTCACCTTGGCGCCCAATCCGAACTTGGGTCCGGACCCAGCCTACCGCAACTTCGGACCTCGCTTGGGTTTTGCCTACAAGCTGGATAACTCTACGGTTGTCAGAGGCGGTTATGGCCTGATCTACGACACTACGCAAGGATCCGTGCAATCCATCAACGACCGGCAACTTGCATGGCCTTCCAACTTCACTCTTCCTCTGGTCTTTAATTCCATCGGGCAACCCAATGACACCATGGACGCGATTATTCCTACGCTGAGCAGTCCGAAAGCTTTGCCTGCGGTTTCGACGCCCTTCAATCTGCTTGCATGGAATTACGATCCGCACATGAAGCCTGCCTATTCCCACCAGTTCAATCTCGACATACAGAAGCAGATTGGCTCAAGCCTGGTGGCGTCAGTCTCGTATATAGGCAGCGTTGACGGTCGGTTACAAATAACGGGCCTGGCTAACAACTCCGCTACACCCGGCGACGCCGGCGTCAATCGTCCCTTCCCTTGGTCCGGTACGGCCATCATGGCAACGGCTCGCGGTAGAAACAACTTCAACGCATTGGAAGTAAGGGCGGAAAAGCGCCTTGCCTCGGGGCTTGCCTTTGGGTCCGGCTGGACGTGGTCGAAGTCGCTGGATAATGGGGCTGGCGGTTTCTACGATGTTGAGAACGGGGTGCAGGGTTATTCGGCCGTTCAAAATTACAACAACCTCAGCGCCAATTACGGTGTATCGGGAAGCAATATCAAGCACATCGTCTACGCTTGGGGCCTCTATGAGCTGCCCTTCGGAAAAGGAAAGCCATACCTCAATCAAGGTGTGACCTCGTATGTCC
>JBARKD010000337.1:0-6040 GCA_049800615.1 Acidobacteriaceae bacterium
TAAACGAGGAAGAGCAGCAAAAAGCAGCTCTACGTGAATCGAAAAGGCTATTGATTGAATGCGGCGAGTACAAAAATGCTGAGACAGCGAAATTGCGACAAGACGCAGCGAAAAAAAGTCTCAAGCGGTCGTAACCGGCGCATCTCAGGGACGATAAGCGCGGAACAGGCGGGACGTTCACTGGTTTGGCGAATTGGAACTTACGGTACGCCCGCCTGTCCCGAGGTTTTCCCAGCAACGTTAATTTGACAGAGGGACGAGCCGGGGGCATTATTCCTCTAACCTTCGGGCGAGGTCCCTACTGTCATGTCAACAACCACACGAACCCCTCTAGAGCAGAGCTCTGGTATTGGTGGTCGCCAAAGTATTGGTGGACCGCCAAATCCTGCCGATTGGGAAGAGGGGCGAGACACACTTGTCCAGTTTTTGGAAGATCTCAAAACAATTCTGGCGCATGTCGTGCGTGATCGAATTGTTATTGATCCATCCCAGCTAACTGATTCGGATCCCTTGTACGAAGCGAATTTGACTGATGCTAAGAGCGCCATCGACGAAGTAATCAAGGACCTCAACGAGGATAAGACCGGAGAGAGATTATATTCGCCTCTCAGGAAGGTTGGGATGGCGGGTAAAGCGTTTTGGCTGAAGATGCGAGACATGTACGACGCGGTGTCGACAAAGTCCATCGGAGTCGTATTGGAAATTGCTGACACCATTGGCGACAGCTTATCCACGGTCTTTCCAGTGCTAGAGCCCGTTCTGGAGTTGAAAGAAATGGCCGAGTCACGGGTGAAGTATAGCGGCGACAAGCCCTTGCTTACGACGCTGAACCTCAGCGGACGGGAACAGATCGACTACGACAGTAAAATCAGCGAAGAGTGAAAAGAGTTTAATCCAGTCTCCAGTTCGGGAAAACGCCGCTTTCGCGATTTCGCCAAGATCTTGTCAAGCCCCCGCGGCAGCGAGTTTTGGACTATGTTGTTGATTCGCGGGGAGAAGTAGTTTGGGCTAACATGTCCCATTTACCCTATGCAATATGATATAATGATTCTAGAGAGTTGAAACGGCGGCGCGGCCCTTTGGGTTGCGCCGTTTGTGTTTGCGGCGGCGGTTCCCTCAGGGGCTAAAGCCCGGGTTTCTACTGGCTCTGGGCGGCACGGCTGAAGCCGTACCCTTCCCGATCCACATTTCACGACTTCCCGGTCCACACAATTCACAAAAGGAGTGTTCTTCGGGCGCGGCTTACTGGCTGTGCCTTTTCTGTCTATGGAAAAAGAAAATGATGATTCGGGTGAGAAGCAATACATCGGTGTGTGCAGACAGGGGACTAGGTTCAAACCCAACATCAAAGCCGTCGGACCCTTCGGCGGAGCTCAGGGCAGGCAGGAGTGTCCGACCCACACGAGCAAGGGCAAAGTCAAAAGCGTCGGACAGGAGTGTCCGACCCTCACGAGCAAACCCAAAGTCAAAGGCGTCGGACAAGAGTGTCCGACCCACACGAGCACGTCCCATATGGAAGGGATCGACTTACAGGCGGTGGCGGACGATACCAGCAAGCGGATGGGGGAAGCGGTGGAGGCGGCGTTTCTGGCGAAGGTCTGCAAGCTTCGGATTCCGGTGTGCAAGCCCTGGGGAGACAGCGAACGCTACGATTTTGTGGTGGATTGGGGCAAGGGGTTTTGGCGGGTGCAGGTGAAGGGCGGATCGTATTATGAGCGGTCGAAATATCAGGTGGGAGCGGGAGGCAAGGGCAAACCATTCACGAAGGCGGACATGGATTTTGTGGTCGTGCATATTGTGCCTGAAGATTTGTGGTACATCGTCCCGATCGAGATAGCCGAGGGGTTGAGTGCGCTGTGGTTCAATCCGCGATCGACGCAGTCGAGATTTGAAAAATATCGAGAGGCGTGGTGTTTGTTGGATTGTCCGCGGAAGATGCGGGGGCGGGGAGATATTCCGGTTCGGTGCCGGAGTGAGGAAGTGAAGGTGCGGTGTGTGGTCTGTCCGCTGCGCGGGCGAATTGACTCCTAGGTTCTTCTGCGCGGTTCCCTCCGGCTACCGGATCGCCTACCGCCAGATACGGCATCCGCCGGATATCCGCGTTGCGCTTCTGCCGTCACACTGAACACAAGGGATTCCTTAAACCAGGTCGCTCCGCACAACGAAAAAGGAATCGCCAGAGAATTCAAAGGTGGAGGTATCTGAAATTATGTCGCCAAGAAAACTTACGCTGCTGTCGGTGCTCTTGTTCTGCGCAACCTGGGTGGTAGCGCAGCATGCTCCGGCTGGAGGGACCGCGCCAGCGGGTTCTGGAACGCCGGGCCAAACCTCGCCATCGGCGCCGCCGACCGGAAACACGGGAACGCCGCCGACCGCCGGAACGGCGCAGTCGCCCACTGGGAATACGGCTCAACCTCCAACGGGAAACACGGGCGCGCCGCCAACTGGAAGCGCGACACCGGGATCAAATCCGACGAACCCGAATTCACCCGGTACGACGAATCCGAATAATCCGGACAATCCGAACAATGCAAACCCGGGCACGAATCCCAACACGCCTGGGGCAACCACGCCTGGGGCGTCTAACCCCGGCGCCACTACGCCCGGATCGACAAACCCTGCCACGCCGAATCCAGGATCCAATCCGAAAACTTCGAATCCGGGCTCGAACCCTGGTACTTCGAATCCCGGAACAAGCAATCCGCCTCCACCGCCACCGACTGGACCAAGTCGGTAAGCAGAGTCGGAACCAGTTATTTTGCAGCTCCCAAACTGCGGGCCCTCAAGGGCCCGTTTTTTATGCCGCGTCTTAGGCGCGCGTCAGTTCGCCCGCCAGTTTTTTTCCGGAAGGAAATAAAGTGCAGGAAGCAGGATGAAAATGCAGAACGAAGCGTAGATCGTAACGTAGGCCAGCGGAACCGAGGCGAGATACAGCGCGGCGGCGATGGCATTCTTATGCTGGATGCGCTGGTGATACCTGGTCAGGGTCAAGTCGTTTCGGCTCTGACGAATCAATTCCTTGCGAAGAAAATAAAACCCGGCGGTACACAAGAAAAGATCAAGACCATAAAGCGCCACGGCCAGGGGCTCACGGTAGTCTCTCCCGAGAAATTCAGTGACAAAGGGGACAAACGACATACAGAACAACAGGTAAAGGTTCGACCATAAAAGTCGCGCCGTGGGCGCTCGTGCGGCGTGCATGAGAGGATGATGGTTGACCCAGATGATGGCAATCACGAGGAAACTCAACGCATAGGTTAAGAACTCCGGGGCAAGCTTGAAGAGTGCGCCCAGCGTGGGTTCCGCCGGCGCTCTCAGTTCCAGCACCATGATCGTAATGATGATGGCGATCACGCCGTCGCTAAAAGCCTCAAGTCGAGTTGTGGTCATTTCTTCTTCCATTGGCTCTCTCCAGGTAGCTCTCAGCTCTCGGGGTCAGTTTTCGACTATCAGCAAAACCGCACCGCCTATCCCAGGTCACGGACTCCCAGACAATGCACGCCCAACACCCCTTAGGCCTTTTCTGACGGCTGATAGCTGAGCGCTGACAGCTGCTCTCGGGCTGGCTGTTGCTGGGTCATGCAGTGCATGGTCCCGAGACCCCAAACGAGATCGCCGGAATAAATCGGCACGATTTCCCGCGCGGGGAAAAGCTCCGCAATCGTGTTCAGGGCAATGCGGTCATTAGGATCGTTGAAGACGGGCACCAGCACGATACCATTTGCGATGTAAAAGTTGGCATAGCTGGCTGGCAGGCGGCGCTTCTCGAAAATTACAGGGCCGGGCAAAGGGATCTCAACAATGTTCAAAGCTTTGCCCGCCTGATCGCGCGCCGCGCGGAGACGCCGGAGATTATCGTCCAGGGGCTTGTAATTCGCGTCCTTGCGATTGGCTTCGACCAAGGTGACGATTGTGTCGGGAGCGACAAAGCGGGCAAGGTCATCGACGTGGCCGTGAGTGTCGTCGCCGGCGATGCCTTTGCCCAGCCATATCACGTGCGTTGCGCCGAGGTAGCCCGCAAGAATCTTTTCATAGTCTTTGCGCGACATGCCCGGATTGCGCTGCTGCACTTTGCTGAGCAGGCATTCTTCAGTGGTGAGGAGGGTGCCGCGTCCGTTGACATCGATCGAGCCGCCCTCCAGCACGACGCGAGTGTTGCGATGCATCGGACGGATTTCTTGAGCCTCGGCAGCGACTGACATCAGGCTGCCAATTTTTTCGTCGTGCCGCCAGTTGGAGTATTTTGCCCAGGCGTTGAAGCGGAAGTTGACGGCATGTAATTTGCCCGCAGGGGCTAAAGCCCAAGTCTTCGTTCGATCCTGATCGGCACCCTTCGGCGCGCTTCGCTTGCTCAGGGCAGGCTGAGGACTGAAGTCGTGCCCTTCCCGATCCTTTCGTCCCGCGCGTTCTTGAGTGTCTTCGCGGAGTTCGCGGGCGAGGGCGCCCGCGCCACGAGAGCATTCGGTGAAGATGCAGCCGGAATCGCGCAGCCAGACGCGATTTGTGGGCCATCGGTGAAAGTGAATGTTTCTGACGATCGCACCCGCTCGGTCTAGCAACTTGCGAGCGTGCGCCTCTGAGGCAGCATCGTTCACAATCAATTCAACGCGCTCGTGTCGCACCAGGTTGCGAATGATCTCCGTGTAAACCCATGGGATGGGCTCGAACCGTCCCGGCCAGTCGCCGCGATAGTGCGGCCAGGCGAGCCAGGTGGCCTCGTGCGGCTCCCATTCGGCGGGCATGCGGAAGTGCAGGGTTGCCGGGTCAACACTTAAAGTATCACTTGAATGCGCGGATCGGGGCATCGAGGTATTTTATTGCACGGAATGATAAATCGTGCATTGAATCCTGAGCCTGCCGTTGATTTGACGAACCGATTCTTGTTTGAGTGTAATGGCGATGTTACGCCAACGGAGCGTCCGCGAGACTCTATGGGAACCAGGCATTCGTAAAGTGGACAATATTGCTCAGTTTCTGTTGGGAGACGGGGGTAGCTTGGGGGAACGGCTTTCCCTGGGAGGTATTTCCCATGCCTGATTACACTTCGCTACATCACCCCATTTCAAGAAACCCTCAGCGGCTCCCAAAGTGCCGAATCTGCAGTGAGCCTGTTTGCCTTGAGACCAGTAATACTGATGAGTACGGGCAGGCTCTTCACGAGGAGTGCTATGTCCTCAAACTTTGCTCAAAGAAGGAGGAGTGGCATGTCCTCAAGCTTTCGCTGAAGGCTGATTTTCTCAACAACAGCGGGACCCATGCCAGGCCCAGCCAAATAGGCTCGCGGTCCGTAAGCCTTGCAAAGCGGCGCTGGCACGGGTCTGAGAGTCTCCAACACCAGAACGCCTGGCGTGTCTGCGATATGCTCATCCAACGGACGAAGCGCGTTTTCTCGCACCCGGTGCCGTGGAAACTGAAGCTGGCAGCAGTCGTTACCGGCCTGCTGTTAACTTGTTGGATCGCTTACGGCGACGGCCACACGGATACCTTCCTTGGATCGTTAGGGCTGCACCGATCGGCTCCTCTCCAACACCAGGTACTCGCACCCCTGAAGGCGACCACTGGGAAGGGCAGGTCCAGACCCCATACGGTGTCGGTTCCAGTCGAGGAGGCTGGCTCTGCCAACATTTTCCAGCAGGTTGAGGGCGCGGAGAATGAAGTTGTTCACATCGGACGCGACGTGACGGTGCGCTACTTCACAACCAGATCCATTCGCACCCCATCAGATTCAAATCGGGAGGTATCCAGCCGTTCCGTCGGAGATGATGTGACGATTCGTTACTTCACTCCCATAGTTCGTGGTGTCAAAAACTAGGAAGTGTCGAATATTAGCGAGAAACCTTCCAGGGCTTGAACTTGCCCGGCCAGTCACCGTGCTAGTGCGGCCACGCGAGCCAGGTGGCATCATGCGGCTCCCATTCGGCGGCATGCGGAAGTGGAGGGTTGCCGAGGCGACACTTAAAGTATCGCTTGAATGCTTGGATCGGGGCAGCAATGTACCACTATTGTTGTAATCAGGGGCTATTACACGCGTTGAGAATGG
>JBARKD010000338.1:0-8577 GCA_049800615.1 Acidobacteriaceae bacterium
GTTTCCGGACAGATCGATGCCCTCGGCGAAGGACTGGACATTCCCGCATAGATCCGCATCGATTATCGTTTTCTCATAGCCGGCCACCAGCCCGCCCTCGAGCCAGCCGGTCGCGTGGTTGATGAAATTGGCACCGGCAAGAACGCTCATCATCAAGCCGTAAGCGCCTTCCTGCTCTGCCTGGCCGTCGGGCAGCTTTGAGGACGTGAGGGCGCCGACGGTATGGAACGGCACCCCCAGTCGCCGGGCCAACTGGCCTGCCGCGAGTACCATTTTCGCGCTTTCCGGGCTTCCAAACGTGGGGGCCCCCGATTGCATCGACAGCGTGCTGGCAAAGCTACCCATGAGACAGGGAGCGCCGGGTCGAATGAGCTGGACCAGCGCGAGACCCGCCAGGCACTCGGCCAGGACCTGAGCGAGTGTGCCTGCGACAGTACAGGGACTCATGGCGCCCGCCAGGGTCCACGGCGTTACCGCCACCGCCTGACCGTGGCGTGCGTACACCTTGAGCGAGCCCGACATCGCCGAGTCCAGAACGAGCGGCGCGTTCGTATTGCTTACCGCATAAAGACAGCAGTTATTCTCCAGGTATTCATCCCCGAACAGGAGCTTTGCCATTGCTACCGAGTCTTCCGCCCGCTCGGCTCCGATGAGCGCGCCGAAGAAAGGCCGGTCGCTATATCGGATGTGAGCATAGAGAATGTCCAAATGGCGCTTGTTCGCCGGAAGATCGACCGGCTCGCAGACCACTCCGCCGGAGTGGTGCAGGTAGGGCAGCATTTGATGAATCTTTATCAGATTCTGAGTGTCCTTGATCGACGCGTAGCGTCTGCCCTCATCGAGGTTGTGAATAAACGGCGGTCCAAAGACAGGACAAAGAACCGTGCTCCCATCTCCTAGTTTAACCGCTTTCGCAGGATTTCGGGCCTGCTGTACGAACGACTTCGGCGCCGTTTTCTTGATGAGAGTCCGACACATGCCGCGCTCGAATCGGACGCGCTCCCCTTTGACGTCCGCTCCAGCCTCCCGAAAAATATCGAGAATTTCAGCATCACCCCGGAACTCCATGCCGATCTCTTGGAGGATTTCATCCGCGTTGCTCTCGATCAGGCACTGCCCTTCTTCGTTCAGAACATCGAAGTACCCGATCTTGCGCTGGATGTACGGGGCGTGCTCAGTATTACGCTTCGCGCGCGCCTCCCTGCGATTGGCGCGGCCCTGCGACCCAGGCCTACGTGGGGCTTGCGCCGCTGCAGTCTCTTCCGCGTCGCTCATTGTGTCCTCCGGGCTGTCATCGTACTCGCCTTTCAGTCAGGCCGCCTTCCAGTCACGTAGCCTTTCAGATATGGACGGCGCAATCGGGGCGTGCTGTCAGCCCGCCGAGGCCATTTCCTGCGCATACCAGTCCACGAAGCGCGGTACGAGATATTCCATCACGGCGAGCGGACCGGGCGCGTAATAGCGAGAGTTCACTCCGGCCTGGTTGCCTTCGATGATGCGCTTGTCCGCATCGCTGGTCACGCGCCACATCCAGGTGAGGCGATCGACATCGTAATCGACACCCTGCACGGCGTCGCGATGCACGAGCCAGCACACCTCCAGATCGCAGCGCTGCGCTGCTCTAGGCACGAAACGGTACATCACACCATGATCGGGGTAGGCCAGGAAGAAACTCAACGGTCCGACGTGGAAAAACGTTGCACCGCCGTCGTAGTCGCGAAAGTCTCCCATCAGCGGCGCCACGGCTTCGCCATCTGCGCTTCCGGTGACCGCGTCGCGAGTCAGAGCGTAGCGCAACGACCAGGTCGCCTCCTGGCCGGGTGAAGCAAGCAGCCCCCAACGGTCCATGCAGGGAATGGCGAGTCCGAGTTCTGCCGTTCGCGCTTCCATTTTTGCGGTGAGCTCGGCGATCCTGCTGCGCGCTTCACTGTTGGAGTGAACTCGCGAAAACTCCGGATGCGAGAGCGCGCAGTGGTAGCATTCTACGTAGTTCTCCACCGCAAGCTTCCAGTTGGCGGCGATCGAATAGATCTCCCGGTGTGCGATTTTCGCCTCGCTCCAGCCGTAGGGTTTGCAGACGGCACGAAGATTTTTCTCGACATCGTCGAGCGCAGGGGGCGCATCCGCGAACGAGAACAACACCAGGCCGTGCAGCACGCGCAGCGGTAATTCGCGCAAACCATACAGGCGCCGGTCGAAGTCGGCCGGCATATCGCGCGCGGCGCGCAAGCCGCCATCGAGATTGTACGTCCAGGCGTGATAGGGGCAGGTGAAGGCGCTGACGTTGCCAGATTCTGAGCGGCAGATTCGCGAACCGCGGTGGCGGCACACATTGGCGAAGGCGCGCAGCAGGCGGTCTTTGCCGCGGACGATGATCACAGATTCGGCGGCCACTTCCACGAGAAAGTAGTCGCCGACCTCGGGAACGCGGCTTTCGTGTACGGCGCACAGCCAATGGCGCATGACAAAATTCTCGAGCTCATACTGAAAGATGTGTGGATCAGCGTAGAACGGCCGCGACAGCGAGCGTCCCGCGGGGCGCTGCGCAAGAAGCGCACCGATGTTCTGAGCCACTTCATCATTCATACTGTTCACTCATGGGGCCCGACGCGGCTCGTCATAAGCCGAGACGCGTGGCACCTCCGTCGAATCTGCGAAGGCAACATACGCTAGAGTCACGGCCTGAAGGCAGACCATAAGAAGGACTTTAGTTGTTCATTAGCTGGGCCGGCCAAGGTATCGCAGCATTGATCTCATCAATATAATCTGCCTGGTAAGCGGTTTAGGCCCCAAAGCCAGGAGACAGTGATGACAGACGGTGTGCCGGCGCTGCGCGCCCTTGGGCCGGAGCTTGACTGGTCGACCGATGCGATCGTGCATCGGCGCAATCGGTACTACTCCGCCTCCCAACGGGCTTTCGTTCCTTACAAAACGCCCCTGATCCTCAAGGCAGGCAAGGGCCAGTACGTCTGGGACGAGTGTGGAAAGAAGTATCTTGACCTCCTGGGCATGAACCTGTGCATCAGCGTCGGACATGCCCACCCACGCGTGACCGAGGCGGTGATTGAACAGGCTAAGATGCTCTCGCATTGCACAACGATGTTCTATCACCCAGTGCCCGCCCATTTTGCCGAAGAGCTCGCGGCCACAATGCCCTCGGGCGATGACTGGGTCGTGCATTTTGTGAATAGCGGCGCCGAGGCGGCGGATCTGGCCTTGCTCATGGCGCGAAGCTATACACGGCGACTCGATTTTCTCGCGCTTCGTAATAGCTACCACGGCGCCACTTTCGGCGCGCAGTCGATGACCGGGATCAGCGGCTTCCGCCACGATGTCCCTATGTTGGCCGGCATTCATCACGTCGCCAATCCCGACCAATATCGCGGAATCCACGGTGCGACGCTCGATCCTTACCTTCGCGAGATTGATGACGTCATCGGCACCGAGACGTCGGGTCAACTGGCCGGCATCATTATCGAGCCGATCCAAGGATACGGCGGGATTGTTCCGATGCCCCCGGGCTATCTCGAAGGCGCGTTCGAACGCGTTCGGGCAGCTGGTGGAGTCTGTATCAGTGATGAAGTCCAGGCCGGCTACGCGAGGACCGGCACGCATTTCTGGTCTTTCGAGGGGTATGACGTCGTACCGGACATCCTCATCACTGCGAAGGGCATCGGCAATGGCTTCCCCTTGGCGGCTGTCATAGCGAAACGCGAAATTGCGGAAGCGCTCGCGGATAAGTTCTACTTCAACACCTACGGCGCGAACCCTGTCTCGTGCGCGGCTGGCCGGATGGTACTACAGGTCATTGCCGAGGAACGCCTCCAGGACAATGCAAGGATCGTGGGCCAGCAGATGCTTGCAGCGCTGCAGTCGCTGCACAATGCGCACGACATCATCGGAGATGTGCGCGGCCGCGGCTTGATGCTTGCAATCGAGCTGGTGAAGGATCGGGGCACGAAGGAACCCGCAACCCAGGAGACGGCTCACATATTCGATCTCTCGCGCGAGTACGGCATCATCATGAGCAAGTCCGGCGCACACCGAAACGTCTTGCGGATAGTTCCGCCGTTGTGCCTGCAGGGGGATGACGTCGGCTTCTTTGCCGACGCCATGGATCGCTGCTTTCGCAGGCTCTAGCGACGCCTCGCCGCGTATACGATGAACACACGGCTTGCTGCGTGGCTGGGGCCCCAGGCGGGTAGCTGATGGCGAACCACCAGGAACACGCGAAGGTTGTCGTGATCGGCGGTGGCGTCATCGGCTTGAGTACTTCCTATCATCTTGGCCGGCTTGGCTGCCGTGATGTCCTACTCGTAGAACGCAATGAACTGACCAGCGGCACTTCCTGGCACGCTGCAGGCATTGTGGGCCCGCTTCGCTCCAGCATGAATTTGACGAAGCTCGCCATCTATGCAACCGAGCTGTTTCCGGCTCTGGAGGTCGAGACCGGTCAGGCCACGGGTTACCGCCGGACAGGCGGCCTCTGGCTCGCACAGACCGCGGACCGGCTCGTGGAACTTGAACGGATTGCTGCGATGGGAGAGATGGCGGGCCTCGATGCATCGATCGTGTCCGCGACGGAATGCGCGAACCGATTTTCATTGTTGCGTGTCGATGACCTTTCCGGCGCGCTCTGGGTCAGCGAGGACGGACAGACGAACCCTGTCGATACCTGTATGGCGTACGCCAAAGGCGCACGCATGTTCGGTGTGAGAATCCGCGAGCGAACGTCGGTTACCGCCATCAATACCGTGGCCGGCGCTGTGCATTCGGTCGAGACGGCCGACGGCGGCGTCATCCGCTGCGACTTCGTAGTGAATTGCGGCGGAGTCTGGGCACGCCAGATCGGTGCCATGGCAGGCGTGCCGGTGCCCGTGCAGGCCGTTCAGCACATGTATATTGTGACGGAGCCCGTGGGCGGGCTGCCCGAGCCTTGTCCGATTGTCCGCGACCTCGACGGCGGCATTTACATGAAGGAAGACGCGGGCAAGATTGTGCTCGGCGGCTTCGAGCACAACGCCAAGCTTTGGAACCCGGTGGCTGGCCGGTCCGATCCCGGCTACCTCATATTTCCCGATGACTGGGAGCAGTTCGAGCCGTTCCTGAACGCCGGCATGAACCGGCTGCCGAAGCTGCAAGCCATTGGTATCCGTCATTTTATGAATGGTCCCGAGGCATTTACCCCGGATACCCGGCAGGTCATGGGTGAGGCGCCCGGTTTGCGAAATTTCTTCGTCGCTGCGGGCTTCAACTCCATCGGTATCGTATCGTCCGCGGGTGTCGGCCGGGCCATTGCTGAATGGATCGTGGACGGCAAACCGCCGATGGACCTGTGGGATGTGGACATCGCTCGTATGGATGAATCCATGTCGGCGACAGCCTTCCTGTCGCAACGGATCCCCGAGGCAGTCGCTAACCAGTTCGACATCCACTGGCCGTACAAACAGCCGCGCACGGGCCGTGATGTACGCCGCAGCTGTCTGCATCATGCGCTCGCAAAGAAAGGCGCGGTCTTCGGGGCACCTGCAGGTTGGGAGCGCCCGCTCTGGTACGCCGAAAACGATGCCGAGCGTGAGCTTTCCTACAGTTATGGCCGCCAGCGCTGGTGGTCCTTCGCCGAACGCGAGGCCAGGGCAATGGCCGATCGCGTCGGCTTGCTCGAGCTTTCCCCCTTTACCAAGATAGAAGTCGCCGGGGCCGACGCGCAGCGACTGCTGCAGCGAGTGTGTGCTGCCGACGTGGACGGCTCCATCGGGACACTCGCCTATACTCAGATGTTGAATCATCGCGGTGGCATCGAGGCGGACGTGACTGTCACGCGCGTTGCCGACGATCAATTCTGGATCTTCAGTGGCGCTCCCACGCGGACGAAAGATCTCGCGTGGTTGCGTCGTGCGGTGGGCGCAGCGGAGCGCGCGGCCATTACGGATATTACCTCCGCCTACGCCGTGATTGGCCTCATGGGGCCGCTCTCCAGAGAGCTGCTTCAGCGCATCAGCAGCGCCGATCTATCAGCTCGAGCCTTTGCGTTTGCCACCTCACAGCTGATCGACGTCGGTGCAGCGCCCGTTCGTGCATCGCGCGTGAGTTATGTGGGTGAGCTCGGCTGGGAGCTCTATGTGCCCATGGAGTACGCGGAACACGTGCATGGAGTGATCTGCGCCATCGGTGCCGAAGTCGGGCTCGCCCATGTCGGACATTTCTGCGTCGATGCCTGCCGCATCGAAAAGGGCTACCGTCACTGGGGGCATGACATCGGTCCCGAGGATTCGCCGCTCGAGGCGGGCCTTGGATTCGCCGTGGGGTTTGAAAAGGAGATCGATTTCGTCGGACGCAGCGCACTCCTGGCGCAGCGGGCGCGGGGCCTCTCGCGGCATTTACTGCTCTTTTCGGTCGAGGACGCCTCCCCGCTCCTGCTGCATGACGAGCCGGTGTACAGCAATGGGCGGCTGGTCGGGCGCACCACTTCCGGCGCTCGCGGCTTTCGGACCCAATTGTCGCTCTGCTTTGCGTACATCGGCTGCCCCGAAGGTACACCGAAAGTTGACCTGCTCGGAGCACCGTACGAGATCAGTGTTGCCGGTGAACGCCACCGCTTGCGTCCGTTGCCGACGGCCCCTTACGACCCCAAGGGCGAAAGGATGCGGCGGTGACTCCTGCGAGAACAACGCGGGAGCATGAGCAGTGAGATCACACGCGCGAGCTGTGGTGATCGGCGGCGGAGCGATGGGGTGCTCTTTGCTCTACCACTTGGCGAAAATGGGTTGGCGGGATGTCGTTCTCGTCGAAAAGAATGAGCTTACCGCGGGCTCAACCTGGCACGCCGCCGGTCTTTGCACCCATTTTGCACACAATCTCACGATCATGCAGATGCGGGCTTATAGCGTGCGGCTCTACAAGTCCATGCTCACTCAGGAAACCGGCAGACCGGTGGGCTTTCACCAGAGCGGCGCCTTGCGTGTGACTAATTCGCAGGAACGGATGAATGAATTCCGACAGGTCAAGGGCCTTGGCCGCTTCGCTAACATCGACTTCCACATCTTGTCGACAAAGGAACTGAAGGAAGTCTACCCGCTCGCCGAGACCATGGACCTGCTCGGCGCGTTCTACGAGCCGTTGGACGGCTACGTCGATCCGAGTCAGGCGACACATGCAATGGCCGCCGGGGCCCGCGACCTGGGAGCCGAGGTGTACCGCCACAATCCGGTTGAGCGGATTGAGCGCGGCTCGAGTGGTGCATGGCTGGTGCACACCCGCAATGGAACCATTCATTGCGAGGTCGTGATCAACGCGGCCGGCACCTGGGCGCGCGAAATCGGCGCCATGATGGGACTGGATCTGCCGATTGTGCCGATGCTCCATCAGTACCTGGTGACGGATCATATTGATGCCGTCGCGGCATTGAACCGCGAACTGCCGATCATTCGAGATCCGGAGCAGAGCTGGTACCTCCGTCAGGAAGGCATGGGCTTCATCGTTGGACCTTACGAGCGCGAGGGTCAGCCGTGGAGCGTCGACGGGATACCAACGCAGTTCGGGATGGAGTTGTTGCCTGGGGATCTCGGTCGTATTGAAAAGATCCTCGACGATGCGATGGCGCGCGTGCCGGCGCTGGCGGACGGCGGCATCAAGACTGTGGTGAACGGTCCTATCACATTCACGCCGGACGCAGCCCCGCTGATTGGACCGGCGTTCGGGCTCAGCAACTCGTGGCTACTCACCGGATCCAGCATGGGCGTCATGGAGGGAGGGGGAGCGGGGAAGTTCCTTGCCGAATGGATCGTCGGCGGGGAGCCTCCGATGGATCCACTGCCCGTGGACCCCCGGCGATTCGGTGGTTTTGCCGATCGCGACTATCGCGTTGCAAAGGCAGTGGAATCGTTCGGCAATCAATTCGCCATCCACTTCCCGTATGAAGAGCGGCCTGCCGGGCGACCCAAGCGAAAGGCGCAGACCTACGACGCGCTCGCGCAGCAGCAGGCGGTCTTCGGCTGCGTTTACGGTTGGGAGCGGGCGAACTGGTTCGCAAAGAACGGACACGGCGCCGTCACGCCGCTCACATTTCGCCGGCCGTCCTGGTTCGATGCCGTCGGCGCCGAATGCAAGGCGGTACGCGACGCAGTAGGGATCGCCGATATAAGTCAGCTTGCGAAATTTGAGATCCGTGGCCGCGATGCCACCCGGTTCATGGAGTCGTTGGGCGCGAATCGGCCTCCTCGCCGAGCAGGCGGAATCGGCTCGCTACATACGTTGACAAAGAGCGCAGGAATCAGGTCCGAATTCACTGTCGTGCGGCTGGCAGAGGAGCACTTCTACCTGACCAGTGCGGCGTCGGCTGAAAGACACGATTTCGATCTGCTGCGTTCGCACGCAGCGCGATTCGACGACATCACGGTGACCAACGAAACCACCGCGTTGGGTGTCCTGTGTGTTGCCGGACCTCATGCTCGCCATGTCCTTGGGAAGATCACCGAGACGGATCTTGGAAACGACAGCTTCCCATGGCTGTCGGCACGAAACATCCTCATCGAAGGAAGTTGGGCCCGCGCGCTTCGCGTCTCCTATGTCGGCGAG
>JBARKD010000339.1:0-8754 GCA_049800615.1 Acidobacteriaceae bacterium
ATCTTGTTGGAAACCAGAACGACAGCGTCCCCGGAGCGGAAGGCCGGTGCACCGCCTTCACTTGCCACCTCCGCCTCCGCCAGAGCCAAGGCATCAAGGCGGGCGCCGATTTGCTCGATGGGCTTGAGAGCAATGTTGGCCAGGAAGGCGGCAAAGATCAGAGAGCAAATAATGGCTACGCCGGTATAAGTCAGGGCGGCGATGAGCCAGGGTTCGACGACAGAGCGCAGGAATGTGGTACGAACGCCGACGCGAACGGTTGCGAAGGGCTCAAAATCGCGGTCCAGGGGCAAAGTCACGTTGTAGACGCGCGGCGGGCCGAAGACCACCTGCAGCAGTCTCAGCACGCCGCCGTTCTGCAGCTCCTGATACTCCTGGCGATGAGGTAAAGGATGGTCCAGATCGCTGGGATCGGTACTCATCAAGCCGCGCCCCTCGCTATCGGCAATCGATACATCGAAGACAGTAGGGGAGTAACGAATGGCGGAGTTCATCAGCGCGGCCAACGCGGGGTCGCTGCGTAAGGCTGCGGCGACGGCCGCGCGCAGCTTTTTAGGATCGTTAGGGTCGACCTGCGAACCGCGGATATTGTTCTGAATGGCGCGTCGGGTGGCAAAAAGGATCTCGCGCGCCACCATGTCATTGTCGGCGTAAGCCTGAGAGATTCGCTGCCGGAGAAGTTGGCCGAGGAAGACCCAGGACAAGGTGCAGACCACCAGAAAAACGAGTCCGGTGATTGCTAGCACGAGCTTGGTCTTCAGTCTCATGAAACCACCTGAAGCCGGTTAACGAACACGGAGGGCAGCCGATTGATATCTGTCGCAGTTACTTCGGCAGATCAGACGACCGGTCTTTCTTCCATCGTCTCGTTGCTGGCTGCGCTACCGTATTCCTTCAATTTATTGTGCAACGTCTTAAGACTAATGCCCAATATCTCCGCCGCGCGCGTTTTGTTGTTGCGTGTCGACTCCAACGTTTTGAGGATGAGCATGCGCTCTGCCTCATCTACTGTGCTGCCGATTTCCACGTGGACGCCGTTTTCACCGTAGTGATTGGAACCAACCTCGGTGCGGGTGAACCGCTGCCCGAAGGCAGGGGGCAGATGCCGGGCTTCCAGATATCCCTCGCCGCAAAGAATGACGGCGCGCTCCATCGTGTTGCGCAGCTCGCGAACATTTCCCGGCCAGTCGTGAATCATCAGGCGGTTCAGCATTTCGCTGTCGACCCCCTTAACCTCGCGCCCGTGCTTGGCATTCATGTCGGCCAGAAGGGCTTCGATGATCGCCGGGATATCTTCTTTATGTTCCCGCAGAGGCGGCATATGCAAGTTGAAAACGTTCAACCGGTAATACAAATCGCCGCGCAGGTGCCCGGTGGCGACGGCCTCTTCCGGATTCTTGTTGGTGGCCGCGAGCACGCGGACGTTCATAGGCGTCTCGACCTTGCTGCCCAGCCGCCTCAGTTTCTTGTCTTCCAGCACGCGGAGGAGCTTGGCCTGCGTCCCTACCGGCATCTCCCCGATCTCATCCAGAAGCAGCGTGCCTTCCTCGGCCAGCTCGAAGCACCCCGCGCGGCGCTCCAGCGCTCCGGTGAAAGCACCTTTTTCGTGGCCAAAGATCTCGCTTTCAATCAGGGTTTCGGGAATCGCGGCGCAGTTGACGGGGACAAAGGGCTTGCTCCGGCGTGGACTCAGCTCGTGCAAAGTTCGTGCTACCAGCTCTTTGCCGGTTCCGCTTTCACCCGTGATCAAAACCGAGACGTTGCTGGGAGCAACGCGTTCGATCATGGCGAACATTTCCTGCATTTTTTTCGAGTTGCCGACCAGCGAACCGAGGAAGCCGGTATCGCGGAGCTTGCGGCGGGTAACTTCGAGCTCCCGCTCCGTCTCCCGCTGCCGGCTGGCATTGGCAAGAACGGTTTTGAGCCGGGTAGGATCGATCGGCTTCTGGATGAAGTCATAAGCGCCCATCTTCATCGCCTCGACGGCGCGCTCGATGCTGCCTTGCGCGGTGAGGACGATCACCGCGGCGTTCAACTGCATCTCGCTCAAGCGTGAGAGCAGTTCCAAACCATCCATGCGGGGCATCTTGAGGTCGGTCACGATGATGCCGGGAAACCACTCGGCTACCTTTTCCAGACCCTCGAGGCCGTCCCGGGCGGTTTCCGTGCGGTATCCCCAACCGGAAACCAACTCCGCCAACCCGGCCAGAGCATGTAATTCATCTTCAACAATCAAAACTCGTTCAGTCGTGCCCATGCGTGCCTAAACTTTCTCTAAAACGGTGTCCTATCCTGCTTGTACCACGCCTCGAATCGGCTGAGCAGGGGGGAAATGCCCGTGATCTGCAACCTAAGAGGGACGCGTTCTAAGGCGATCAATAGCGAGGCACAGCCGGATCGACTTCCCGGGACCAGCTATCGATTCCTCCACTCAACGACTGGACGTTTTCGAAACCCTGATTGCGCATCCAGGCGGCAACATTTAAGGAACGGACCCCGGAATGGCAGACAGTAACAATGTGTGCCTCAGGGTCGATTTCCCGAAAGACGCGGGAAGGAACTTCGCCCATCGGCATGAGTTTCGAGCCGGCAATCTGTGCCGTCTGAAACTCCCAAGGCTCACGGACGTCCAGGAGCACCAGTTCCGCATTCCCGGATGCTAAGCGGGCAGCCACGTCGCGGGCTGAAATTTCCAAGTCCAGCATGAATACTTCTCCAGGTTTAGGATACATCTTGGCAGCGATTGGCCGGCTGCGAGAGCGATTGGCCGCAAGTTTCCCAAGCACGATGTTTTCCCGAGACGGAGTTTTTATCGGCTCAACCCTGTCCTAGCTACGGCATTGTCCGGGGAACTAAACCGTGGCTGCACGGGGATCAGCAAGTCATTTAAAACGAGTTATTTAGAAGCAGGAGAAAAACCAGCCCATGGCTTCCGCGGTAGAGTTTGCCCGCAATCAGCAGGCCCGTTTCCTGGAGGAATTGAAAGCCCTACTTCGGATTCCTTCTATATCGACACTCCCGGAGCACCGTGGCGACGTCCGGCAAGCGGCCGAGACCCTGGCTCGCGAGTTGGAGCGGATTGGGCTGGAGCATGTTCGGGTCATCGATACGCCCGGCCATCCGCTGGTGTATGGTGACTGGCTGCACGCTTCCGGCAAGCCAACCTGTCTGGCCTACGGCCACTACGATGTTCAACCTCCAGATCCCCTGGATGAATGGGTGACGCCACCGTTCGAACCCACGGAGCGCAATGGCAATTTGTATGCGCGAGGCGCGGTGGACGACAAGGGGCAGATGTTTATCCATCTGAAGGCGTTGGAGTCCCTTCTCCAGGCTTCCCGGGGGCGGCTTCCCATCAATGTTCGGGTCCTTCTGGAGGGCGAGGAGGAGGTGGGCGGGGAAGGCATCGCGCGGTTCGTGCGCGAGCATCCGGATCAACTCAAGGCCGACTTTGCCCTGGTTTCCGATACGGAGATGTTCGCGCCCGGGCTGCCTACCTTATGCGTGGGGCTACGAGGGATGATTTACACGGAGCTGGAGGCGCAAGGAGCGCGGAGCGATTTGCATTCCGGGCTGTACGGTGGTGCCGCGCCGAATCCGTTCAATGCTCTGGCCCAGGTGATCGCCGCTCTGAAGGATCCGCAAGGTCACATTCGCATTCCCGGTTTCTATGACCGTGTGGCCGCACCATCCCCCGGAGAACTGAAGGCCTGGAAGAGCTTGCCATTCGACGAGGAGGAGTATCGAAAAGCAGAAATCGGATCGCGCGAGCTTACGGGAGAGCCGGGGTTTTCAGTTCTGGAGCGCACCTGGGTGCGGCCGACATTGGACGTTCATGGGATGCCCGGCGGATTTATCGGGGCCGGCGCGAAAACTGTGATTCCAGCGAAGGCCACCGCCAAGATTTCCTTCCGGCTGGTTCCCGACATGGACCCGCAGGAATCGTTTGGCCTTTATAAGAGTTACGTTGAAGCCTTACAGCCGGAAGGCATTGAATTGCGGGTTCGTCTCATTCACTCGGGCGATCCCATCGTCGTGAGCACTGACAATCCTTTTATCCAGGCGGCAACGCGGGCGCTCCACCAGGTTTTCCAAAGAGAAACGGTTTTTATTCGATCCGGCGGTTCCATCCCTATTGTCGGAGACTTCGAGCGCCATCTAAAAATCCCCACGGTGATGATGGGTTTTGGTTTGCCCGACGACAACCTGCATGCGCCCAATGAGAAGTTCCACATCCCGAACTTCTACCGGGGGATCGAGTCCGTCATTCTCCTGTTTGAAGAATTGGGCCGGTGAGCCGGTGGCTGGTAGCCTCAGCGACTAAAGTCGGTCCTTTATTCGATTTGACGGCGGGGCTGAAGCCCCGCCCCTTCAACTTCACCTCGATCCGTCTCTTTCATGGAAAAGCAGCTTTCGCCTACCCCACAAAATTGTCGTCCCGACCGAAGCGGAGGGATCTGCGGTTTACTGAACCGGCGATAGATCTTTATGGAACCATCGGTTCGCACGCAGACTCTAAAGCCCCGCCCCTTCCAACAGTGCACTGGGAGCCTTCTTCTTCAACCGCGCCAGGTACGCGCGTTCTGCCCCTGTCTCATCCGGCTGGCACACAGGGCACCAGTAGAGCGTCCTGCCCGCCAATTCCACCCGTTGTATTGTGTTTCCGCTAACAAAGCACGGCTGTCCATGGCGGCGATAAACATAATGTGTTTCGCCGCGCTGAGCGCTTCCCCGGGGATGAGGCCTGTCTTTAGCCCGGGTGGTGACAATGCGGCGGTCTACCATGCCGTCCGGCATCAGTTTCACTGCGTCTTTCCATATCGCCCTCAAGGTTTTCTCCGGCGTGTCTTTGCCCGCCGTGAAGGGATTCAGCTTTGCCCGATAGAGCAACTCCGCGCGATAAATATTTCCAATGCCGGCGAACAGAGTTTGCTCCATCAACAGCGCTGCGATCGAAAGGTTCGCCTTGCGCATAGAAGCGAAAGCCTCTGTTGGGTCCGAGTCAGGGGCCAGCGGATCCGCGCCCAGCCGTCTCTCCAGCGCCTTCCACTGTAGATCGGTGTAGACGGAGCAGTCGGTCGCTCCGCGCAATTCGAGCCAGTCGGTGTTCGTCGACCAGCGCATGCGCAGTGCGCCCCTGGCTTCGGGAAAGGGCATTTTGCCTTCCGCGAAATCGCCGAAGCGCCCAAGATGTACATGCAACTTGAGGTTCGGGCCAAAGTCGTATCCCAGATGCTTACCGTGGGCGATTACGGCCTTCAGCTTACGCCCGCTTAGCAATGCTGCATCGGGGAAGCGGCCGTTGGGCGTTTCTACGCAAATCCTCTTACCCATGAAGGTTTCACGATGGATCATGGCCCAGCGATGTATCTCATTGCCTTCCGGCATCTCTGTGTGTTGCTCCCTCGACGCAATCAGGGCCGGCGTCTTTGATTCGCTGGCCCGCACGATCGTCCCGCTTGCTCCGCACCCATTTTAGATAGATGAATACTAAGCGCGCTTGCTATGCTTCTCGAGAGCCGCCTGCCACCGGAGCCAGAGGACCATGAATTCCACCTGGACGATCAAGACCTGGGAATTGATCAGCATCCTCTGCTCGGCCCTGGTTGCAGGTATGTTCCATGGGCCCTGGGCTGCCATCAGCCGGTCCCTGAAAACGTTCTCCCCTGAAGTTTTTCTCGCCGTTGTCGAGCGGATGAACCGCAACATGGCGCCGTTGATGACGGTCTTGATGCCCGCCACTGTCTTATCAATCGTTCCGGTCCTGTTTTACTCCTATCGCAGCTTACCCAGGACCTTCTATCTGAATGCCATAGCCCTTGCGCTCTTCCTGATTGCGTTGCTGGTTACGGTGCTGGTGGAGGTGCCGATTGTGGAAAAACTTGCCGCCTCGACCCCGGAATCGCTGCCTTCAAACTGGCAACAGCTTCGCGATCGTTGGATGAATTTCCACCTCGTTAGGGTCATCACCGGGCTCACAAGCCTGGTACTACTGCTGGTCGCCGCCCTCTTCTAACTTCACTCGAGCACCAGGTCCTGAGAATAGGGAAGGGACAGAGGAACCGATGAGTTGTTCGACTCCGCAACACGAGTCAGCAGATGGGGAGAAGAAAGCCTGCTGCACTCCCTCGGCTGGCGCCCGGGCGCACGCGCCCTCAACGGGAACGACAACCCGGTCATCGGGCGATGCAAGAGCCGGGATGATTGAGCTGCCCGGCGGCAGCTTTCTGATGGGAACAGAGGATACGCAGGGATTTCCCCAAGATGGAGAAGGGCCTGTCCGAGAGGTGCGGTTAGATCGTTTTCTGATCGACCGCTACCCAGTCACCAACCGCCTCTTCGCGCAATTCGTGCAGGAGACTGCCTACAAGACAGAAGCCGAGCGCTTCGGCTGGTCCTTTGTGTTTTGGGGACATATCCCCAGGAAACGGTTTGACCAACTCGTCGCGGATACCGTGGCGGCGGCTCCCTGGTGGTGCCAGGTGCCGGGCGCACATTGGCGCGCTCCGGAAGGACCGGGTTCGAACATCGAGTCCCGCGCGGAGCATCCTGTTGTGCATGTTTCATGGAACGATGCGCAGCGCTTTTGCGAGTGGTCGGGACAACGTCTCCCGACGGAGGCGGAGTGGGAATACGCCGCGAGAGGAGACCTGGTGCAGAAGGTCCATCCGTGGGGAGACAAACTCAGGCCGAACGGGAAACACCTGTGCAACATTTGGCAGGGCGAATTTCCTAACGAAGATACGGGAGAGGACGGCTATCGGGGAACCTGTCCGGTCGATGCCTTTCCGCCCAACTGGTATGGTCTTTACTCCCTCACCGGCAACACGTGGGAATGGTGCTCGGACTGGTTCAGCGCGTCGTTTCATCACGGTCACCAGAGTGGAAGCCGGGACAACCCGCAAGGCCCACCGGATGGGCAGGCCAAAGTCATCAAGGGCGGCTCGTTCCTCTGCCACCACTCGTATTGCAATCGTTACCGGATTGCCGCGCGCAGCTCTAACACTCCCGACAGCACAACATCGCATATGAGCTTTCGTTGCGCTCTAGACAGATAGACATAGGAGCCGTTCGATTCTGGGCCGATGGTGTGTTCCAATCGAGCGAATCTTCTGGACGCAAAGCAAAAGACATGTTTTTCATATAACAGGAGAGGCTTTGGCGATCACGATCTCAGGGGCAGCGCGGTGGATAAATATCAGGCCATCTGAACCGGGAGGTTTTCCCGCCGTTCTCTCTCTTGTGCTGAGCGCACTCATTCTTCTCCTGCCGCTCTCGATACGCAGAGCGCATGCCCAGACCGCGTCTCTCCCCCAGCTCAATACGGCCGACCCATTTCTCGAGGACGTTTTTCACCGCAGCGGCTCGACAGGAATGGTCGTTGTCGTTGTCCGCGGCAATGAACTATGGATGCAGAGTTACGGACAGACGCACCCCGGCTCTCATGTGAAGCCCAACGCGGATTCGCTCTTTCGGCTTTGCTCTGTCACGAAGATTATGACCAGCGACGTGCTGGTGAAGCTCGTCGCCGATGGGCACGTATCTCTCTCTGACCCGCTGCAGAAGTTCGCTCCGCGAAACGTGACGGTGCCCGACCGGACGGTTCGTGGCCAGATCGGCCGCCCCATCACTCTGCGCGACCTGGCCACGCATACGGCCGGTTTCCCGCGAGAAATCGCCTATCCCACCGGGGATAGCGGTCATTTCACGTTTCCGGACTATAGCTTTCGCTGGCAGTGGCTGCCCGGCTTTCGGCTGCGTACGGTTCCCGGATACGCGGCGCATTATTCAAACATCGGCTATGACCTTTTGGCTGACGCCTTATCCGCGGCCGCGCACGAGCCGTACCCGCAAGTTTTCGCCGAGCGCATCGCCAAACCCCTCGGGCTACGTAATACCACGGTGACTCCCACGGCGGCCCAATGCGCGCGCCTTCTCGTCGGGGGCAAGAATCAGGGCCCGTGCAGCGATACGACGGCTGCTGCCGGATCGGGAGGGATGTATTCCACCGCGAATGACATGACGCGGTGGCTGGAGTACCTGCTTGGTTTGCCGGGTGTGCCCACGCATCAGGATGCGGCCGGCACGGCCATGTACATCCCGGCTTCAGAACTGCGCTGGGCGCAAGGCCTGGGGCGTGCGGGGATCCCCAGCGGACTTGGACTGGGTTGGGTGTACCTGAATCAACCGGAAGATCCAGCCGGGATCATCGAAAAGACTGGTGGCGGCGCCGGTTTCACCACCTATATCGCGCTCAATTCCGCGCGTCACATCGGCATATTCGTAGCCGCGACTGAGGGCAGACGCGCAGGGGCTGGATCCGCACCAGAGATTTTTCACGGCAGCAACGGCCTGCTTGCCTATTTGGCCGGATTCACCCCCGAGTTGAATGATGGGCTCGAGCTAGCCGCAACGGAGCATCATCCTGACCCGCAGTTGCATGATGCCACCCTGCACAAGCACCACAAGACTGCGCCGCGGCCCACCCACCAGGTGGCGCGGACGACGGCGGTGGCTACAGGACAATAAGTCACCGGCGTGCGTGTTAGTAGAGTTCAGTCTAGGGGCCGGAAATTGTACCCTCAGCGGCTGAAGCCGGTCTTCTATTCAAATTGACGGCGGGGCTGAAGCCCCGCCCCTTCAACTTCACCTCGATCCGTCTCTTTCATGGAAAAGCAGCTTTCGCCTACCCCACAAAATTGTCGTCCCGACCGAAGCGTACCCGGATTTCCCGTCACGCTGCGCCGGACAGGT
>JBARKD010000340.1:0-2010 GCA_049800615.1 Acidobacteriaceae bacterium
TGCCTGAACTACCTTATCTACCAGATCGTCCCCGACCACCAACTCCAGCTTCGTCTTGGGGAGCAAATCCACGGAGTACTCCCGCCCACGGTAAACTTCGGTGTGGCCCTTTTGCCGGCCATGCCCGCGCACGTCGGTAATCGTCATGCCAGAGATGCCAATCTCGATCAGCGCATCCTTCACAGCGTCCAGTTTGGAGGGCTGTATGATTGCCTCTACCTTCTGCATCGCCCTTACTCCTTCCTCATTTTTCAACTAAGACAAACGGCGACGACGCATCAATTGGCGAAGTCATATCCCTCTTCACCGTGCTGCGACAGGTCGAGCCCGGTGCGCTCGTCCTCTTCGCTTACCCTGAGCCCGACGAGCTTATCCACCACGAACAGGATCACGAATGTGCCGACAAGCGACAAACACCAGGCGATGAGGACGCCAACCGACTGGTTCAGCATCTGACCCGGGTTTCCTTCGAGCAGTCCCGTAGGCTTTCCCGCCCCGAAGATCGGGTTAATCGTGCTGCTGGCGAAGATGCCTGTCAGCAAGGCCCCGATGGTTCCGCCGGCGCCGTGCACTCCGAAGGCGTCCAACGAATCATCGTACCCGAAGACGGCCTTAACCTTTACCACCATCAGGTAGCAGAAGACTCCGGCGATCAGGCCGATCCACAGAGCGGAGATGGGGGTTACGAAGCCGGAAGCCGGGGTGATGGCGACCAACCCTGCGACCGCACCGGAGATCGCACCCAGCGCGGTACATCTGCCATTGCGCAGCCACTCTGCTCCGCTCCAACCAATGGCCGCCGCGGCTGTAGCAAAGTGGGTGGCGACAAAGGCGGAGGTGGCCAGAGCACCGGCGCTGAGAGCCGAGCCGCCGTTGAATCCGAACCATCCCACCCACCACAGGCAGGCCCCAATAAAGCTCAGCACCACGGAATGCGGCGGCATCGGCTCCCGCGGGTAGCCCAGACGTTTGCCCAGGTACAACGCGGTCACCAGCGCGGACACGCCTGAAGTCACATGCACGACGGTGCCCCCGGCGAAATCGAGGCAGGGGAAGCGGCCTCCCAGCGAGGCATTCAGAAATCCGCCTTTGCCCCAGACCATGTGGGCCATTGGGCTGTATACGAAGATCGCCCAGAGCACCATGAAGACCAACATCGCGGAAAACTTCATGCGCTCGGCAAAGGCCCCGGCAATCAACGCCGGGGTGATAATGGCAAACATCAGCTGGTAGACCATGAAGGTCTGCAGCGGGATGGTGGCCGCATATTTGGGATCCGGGGTCAGCCCAACACCGCGCAAGAAGACGTTATGCAGACCGCCGATGAAGGCGCTGCCCTCCCCGAAAGCCAACGAGTAAGTCACCAGCGCCCAGAGCACGGTGATGACCGCCATCATGGCGAAGGTCTGCATCATGGTGCCGAGGACGTTCTTTTTGCGCACCAGGCCGCCGTAAAACAAGGCCAGCCCGGGACCGCTCATCAACAGAACGAGCGCCGCGCTCACCAGCATCCAGGCGTTATCCCCCGCGGTCTGCGCTGCAGCGATTGCGGTAGCCTGGTCCGCGGAAGTCTTTTCCAGCGCCGCCAGCCGATCTGCGGTTGCCGGAGTTGCCGGCGCCGCCGCTTGTGCCATGGCCACGCTTCCTGTGGCCAAAACCCCCATCACCAGCACAAAGGCACGAATCACGGCACATATCCGATCGAATCGTCGCATCAATCCGCCACCCTCCGTCAGTTTCTGGAGAAAACAGAGCTCCCCGGGAACGCGCTGGTATTTCTCCGTTCGCTTACTTTACACAAGATATCCCGCTGGCCCAAGATCAATTCGTCGCCCCGTGGGTCTTGAGGCTCGCCCTCGGTTCTAGGCGGTTGCCTAGAAGTGATAAATCACGTCACCGGCCAGGGTGAGCTGGCTCTTCTTGGTCGGAGCAAGGCTGACGCCATCGAGTGACGGTGAGTCATAGGCCGGGACATCGTACGAGTGCTCGAAGCGCACCTCCGGACGGAAA
>JBARKD010000341.1:0-2187 GCA_049800615.1 Acidobacteriaceae bacterium
AAGGAAGGCCGCCGGCAACCGGCGATGATGCGCTGGGGCCTCGTGCCAAGCTGGGCGAAGGACGAGAAGAGCGGCTTCAAGATGATCAACGCGAAGGCGGAGACCCAGCCATACCCGTCAAACAATCGGCCCCATCCAAAACCGAGTCCCGAATTTTCTGGAATTTTCCATTGCTTTGTCCAACGCCCTAGCGCGTTCGTTTACTTCGGCGGTGGATTATTGAGAAGATAAGGCAGGCCGCCGTTGATGCTGGAGTTCTCGCCCCAGACGGCAGGATCGAAACCGGCAGGCAGGCCAGATTGAAACTCTGCGGTTGTCAGGCCCGTGATGCCGGGATCGTTGGCGACGTTGCCCGCGCCCTGACTCAAATTCGTGATGCCGCTCGTGTCGGTGTCCCAATAACCATTGCTGATGCTGCCGGGTACAGAGTAATCTGCTCCGACGAATCCGCCCAGAGTTGTGCCGCCTGAAACGGCTCCGGTCGCGTAGCACTGAGACATAGTTCCAGAGTTCGATCCAGCGAACTCGCCAGCCCAACAACTGCCAGAAACGGAACCGGTAGCGTAGGATTGCGTGACGTTGCCCGAGTTGTCACCCACCAAGCCGCCCTCGCTGCAACCGTATATGGAGGCAGTCGCGAACGACAGCATGATCACCCCTGGCGACTCGTTTTCTCCCACGAGTCCGCCTCCCTCTGCTCCTCCGTCAACAAATCCTGCGGCGATTGATTCCGTCACTACCCCGTAGTTGATGCCATCCACGCCGCCAGCAAAAGCACCCACGCTTTGAATTGTTGCAGAGGAATTGGCGATCACGCCGTAATTGACCCCAACCAGACCGCCGGTTCCGATAGGCGATTTCGGAAGGCTGCCATTCTCGACCTCGCCCGTCGCATACGAATTTGAAATCCAACCGTCATTTTCGGCAGCGAGTCCGCCCACCGACTGAGGTACATAACCGCCATGTCGATAGCCCTTCACATAAATGTTCACGTTTGTGAGGTTGAAATCGCGAACCAGGCCCGTCGATCCAACCAGTGCGAATAGCCCGTCCCCGCTTCCGATCCTTGCCACATCCTTGATCGCGAGGTTGGAAACTGAATTTCCTAGCCCCTCAAGGTTTCCGCCAAAATGACTGGCGACTGGCGCGGAGCTGTACACCCCATCTTGACCGGCGTTGTAACTGTCCGCGAACGCATAATTCCCGGTCGGATTATTCGTAATGACGCTCGCTAGGCCTTTGACCGTATTTACAAGCGTGTAGGCTTTGCCGTCGACCGTGAGGCTACTCGCCAAATTGACGAATTCGACATGTCCCCTCCGTCCGAAGTTTAGTTCACCGCCCTTGCCACCATCGTTTGTTGTTAGCGCAAGACCTCCGGCTCCTGCGACGGAAACAAACCTATCCAGAGTGATCGAGCGATGGGAATCGAACGCCAACACAGTCGCTGCAGACCATGTCAGCATCGCCTTCACCACAATGTCTTTGGCCTGAACGCCTGATCCGGTTGTCGTGACGGTGAGATTGCCGGACGCCAGAAACCCTTCGAGGTCGCCGCTATTGAGCACCGCGTTCGGCGCCGTCGGCGCACACACGCCATTCGAGCACGACATGTTCGCCGTCGCGCCCGATGAGATCGTCACGGCGGCGTGCGCGCCGGTCGCTGTCAAGGCCAGCGTGGCGGTAATGGCGAGAAGTCGCGCGGAGCACTGCATAATTCCCCCTCAATCAACTGGAGACGATATATTACTTCACCTGGAGAGATCACGCGAGGCCGTATTGACTGGTGCCCAGGGGCAGAATCGAACCACCGACACGCGGATTTTCAGTCCGCGTATCAGGTGGGGTCAGCCAGGGGCAACCTGTCCGCCCCGGGTCACTTGTTGCCGTCCAGGCGCGGGTGGATTCGCGGTCATTCATATCTCCGGTCAGAAGGCGAGCCAATCGGTCGATGCGATACATATTCCCCGTGGTATGACTGGGGACGGTACCGCCACCATCGTCTTCTCTCGTGAATCTGTATGGCGTCGCCAAACTCTGCAAAGTAATCTTGAACGCCCATCGTCAGGAGGTCGAGCCATGTTCCGCCGAATCTGCAGCGCCTTCAGCCTGCTGGCCGGAATCCCGCCCATCGTCTCCGTCGCCAGCGCCAATCCCGCTGAGCATCCGGCAACTCCATTGCGCTGC
>JBARKD010000342.1:0-4252 GCA_049800615.1 Acidobacteriaceae bacterium
AGCTTGTTGAGCGCCAGCACGCTGACCATTTGCATCAGGCCAGGCGTCAGGATCTGACGCTGTGCGACTTTCAAGCTGAGCTTTGGTTGAAGGAGAGCCATCTCTTTTCACCACATCAATAGCTAACGGCCTTAGTTTACCCTCTTCGAGGCCATCTCGCGGAAGGCATTTCGCCGGCGCTGCGCAAACACTGCGCAATCACTGCGCAATGATGGACTAGCGCATTACGTTAGTGCAAATCAGTTGCGATCAAAGAAGTGGAATTTGCCCTGCGCCGCGGCGGTACGGGCTAGAACTGGTGTCGCCCCAGACCCATATATGAGACACGTTCTAGGGCAGGGAAAATCCCTCACCGAGATAAACCCGTCGCACTTCGGGATCTTTCCCTAGCTGTTCCGGGGTCCCGGTGCGGAAGATTCGGCCTTCATTGATAATGTAGGCGCGATCGGTCACGGAAAGTGTTTCGCGCACATTGTGATCGGTGATCAGCACCCCAATTCCGCTGGCCTTGAGATCGAAGATAATCTCCTGCAAGTCAAGCACAGCGATGGGATCGATACCCGAAAATGGTTCGTCCAGCAATATGAAGGAAGGCTGGATGCAGAGGCACCGGGCAATTTCCACGCGGCGCCGCTCACCGCCGGAAAGAGCGTAGCCCCGGGTCTTGCGTATGTGCCCCAGGTTCAACTGGTCGAGCAATTTTTCCGTCCGCGCGCGACGCACTTCAAGGGAAGTCGATTGCACTTCGAGCACGGCGAGAATGTTTTCCTCGACCGTCAGCTTGCGAAAAACGCTGGGCTCCTGGGGCAAATAACTGATTCCGTATTGACGCGCACGCAGATACATGGGTACCCGGGTAATTTCGGTTTCGTCAACAAACACCTGTCCCGTATCGGGCGCAATCAGGCCGACAATCATGTAGAAGCTGGTGGTCTTGCCCGCGCCGTTGGGGCCTAATAACCCAACCACTTCCCCCTGGCAGACTTCAAGATTCACGCCGCGAACGACCTGGCGCCCCTTATAAGACTTGCCGATTTCGTCTGTACTCAGTTTTTGCATTACTTCGCGATATGGGTCTGCGTAACGACGGGGGAGGAACCGCCACTCACCACGACGCTATCATCGCGTTCGTTGAAAATCAACGCATTACCAGTTACCGATCCCCGTACCTCGTCGCTCAGGTGGGGAGGCGCCGTTCCGGTTCCCGTCAGCACGAATTTGCCGTCGGCGGCGGTGTAGATGAGTTCCTCGCCCGTTCCCTTGCGGCTCGGTTGTCGCACTTCCACGCCGCCGCGGGCAACGATCTTGGACACGCTTTGGGCTGACTTTTGCGTTTGACTGATTTGTTGGTTCCCGGCGGCCGGCGGCGAAGCGCTGAAGTAGACGTCCATAAAACTGGAGTGCACCAGCCCGGTGGAAGTCTCGGCGACGACCGCGCCGCTGAAAACCGCCTTGTGATCGCTGTCGGCATAAAGAAGAGTGCGGCTTTGCACCCGGACCACGGAAGGCCCCGCGGCGGGCTTCGCATTGGGTGAGGGACGGGCTGTGCTGACAAACACTGCGTTCACCGCCGGACCCTCCTTCGCCGGGCTGCCTGGTCCATGAGCGAAAAGCGTCCCCTGCTTTTGCGAGAGTTCCAATACCGGCGCAGAAACGGCATCGCTTGCCTGCCATAAACGCGCCGGTTCGCCGGCTTTGCCGAAGAAGGTGGTCAGATTCGTAGCGTGATCCGAATGGGCATGATCGGCGACGACATGCACCGGGCCGCTCTGGGCAAAGGCTACGCCTGGTTGTCCGTTGCTCTGGCGATAGGTCGCTTTGACACCGCCGGTTGCGTCGGCATTGCCGGTCGCTCGCTGTAAGTCGATTTGAGCTGCGGCCACTTCCCCGCTGGCTTCCTGAATGCGAGGACTTCCGGTCAGCTGCATGACCTGGGTCGCGCCGTCATAAGTAGCTCTCTGTGCGGTCGCCCTGGTCGTCTCCGCCGGCCCGTCACCAGGACCTGGTGCGCCCTGTTGCACCACGGTTACATTTCCCAGCTGCACTGCGGATTCCAGCTGAGCTGCCGGTTGCGCAGCCGGAGTCTTCGATTTCTCCGCCTTCGCCCCAGTCCTCTCAGGTGGAGGGGAGAAGGTAAGTTGCAGGTTGTCGCCCGTGCTGCTCTGGGTCACTCCGCTGGGGCTGGTGCTAACCAGACTGGTGTGGCCGGTGCCTCGCAGGCTGGAGAGGACATCGCCATCGGTCAGCGTGGCAAGAAGTTGGTCGCCGCCAATCGAGGTGTCCTCGGGTGGTGTCTTGGCGTAGATGGTATGTACATTCAGACGCGCCGCTCCGGCAGCCAAAATGTGCTGGGCCTGCGGCGATTGATCCGGGCCCGGGCCGCTAACAAAGTCGATGTCAACTTTGGAGGCCTGCACCTCGCGCGTGGTGGATACGGGCCTGTTTTGCTTGACCTGCACGGGATCGACCAGGGGCAGTTTCTCCTGATCCACTACAGAGACCGCATTGTTCAGCTGCGCGTGACGAAGCGTGGTCTGGGGTCCGAATTGCAGGACCGCGGACGTGGCCGAACCATGCAGCACACGCGCGGCGTTTTCCCCCACGTAGAGCAAACCCTGATCGAGGACCGCCTGCTGAGGCTCACTTTTGGGGCCAAGGTCGATATTCGCCAGGTTTCCGTCGAGCCGCTGACCGTCGCCGCCGGAGGCAACTACATGTCCCTGCGCCTTGACATGGTAGGCCGAACCATCGGCGCGGAAAGAGACCGTGGCCTGATCGGAGGAGCTATGTGTGTCGCTATAGTCGGCCACATCCTCAAGAAGATAGAGCAGCCGGCTGGCGCGATCATATTGCGCGTGGCGGGCGCGTACGGTTAGAGGACTTCCCTCGATACTGGAGTTAAATGCAACGTCGGCGGCCAGAATGATGACTCCGGTTTGTTGGTCGAAGCTGGCGCCTGTGGCGCTGCCGGCGGCCTCGGCCAGGCGAAACTCAATTCGTTCCGGGGTGCTGGCAAGTCCGGTCTGTTTATTGAAGACCAGGTCCGACGTCTTGACGTGCACCGTATTCCGGCTTTGGTCTTCATCGGAAGAGGCGGCGCCGGCTTGGTCGCCTGAACCCGTCACCGCCTGAAAATCAATCTGGACCTCGCCCATCGCGCGCGCAATCCCGTGCACCGGATCCCAGTCGAAGGCGCTGCCATATATGCGATTGGCCGGCGAACCCTGTGCCCCGTAAAGGGTTATGCTGACGTCGTGCAGCTCCGCATGGCCGTCTTTCTTATACTGGACCGCCTTGGAAGCGTGCAGGGTGAAAACGGTGTGGGGGCCGCGAGATTCCGAATAGGTAAATCCGTTGGTGGATTGTTGGATGCTTGATCCCAGGCCCGCCGGCAGATCATGCCGCAAACCGCGGCCCTGCCATCGCCCGTATATAAAGAATGCGGCAATTGCGGCAACCAGCAGGCCGGCGAGCCCGAGGATCCAGGTTCGCAAGCTAGCCGGTGTCAGGCCCATATTCTTCATCTTCTCACCCCGGTTATTCCGTCCTGGAGCAACCTAAAAAAAGCTTTAAGTTTAAGATGGGTGGATGGTCGACCGCCTTTACCTGAGTCTGTGGTTCCCCAACTTCCGGCTTGCGGCACTCCCACCGGCGTTGGTCTCCGTGGTGAAGCAATTCGGAGACGCGACACATGCGCCTCGGGTGCACGCCGCCGTGACATACCCTATTTCCTGGAACGAATCACCGTTCTACCAGCGAATTTACGAAAAGGACGAAGTCCAGGAATCCTCCCCGGAGCGAGCCGTGGCCGCGGCGACAGAGATTCTCCATGACGACTTCGCCTATGAAATCGAGGTTCCCTGGGACCTTTGGATTGCGGAGACGGTTGGCGGCTTGGATCCAAGATGGAGTCTGGAACCGGTCAAAGTGCGGGTGGTTGGTTTTGGGCCGCAGTTCGATGACGCAGCTTATGAGCAGAACGGGCACGTTCGCTTGGATTTTGGGGTGGACACGCCCTTCCTCCTCGAAGAGCTGGAACTGGACACTTCCGGTTCCGAATACATCAAACGCAATGTGCAAAAGCTGGTCGACTTGACCAATGCGATCCAGGAGAAGTGTGGAATCAGCAGCCGGCTCTTATGGACGGAATCGGGGGAGAACCTGGCACAGAGGTTGATCGCACGGCTGCAACGCGTGAATTGAGACGCAAGCCTCTCCTTTGTCATTCCGAGCGAACTCCGGATTTCCTACA
>JBARKD010000343.1:0-21612 GCA_049800615.1 Acidobacteriaceae bacterium
GGGGAAGTCAATGTCTGCCCGGCGCGGTTCTTCGTCTTTCCAGGATGTATCCGCACTAAAGGAACACTAGAGTAGTGTCTCAGAGAAAGCGTTACTGATTGAGAGGATCGGAGTTGGGGAAGGAAACTGCAGATCTCTCCACTTCGCTACCCCGGATTTCCCGTTGAGGTTCGTGGCGTTGGCGAGCTTCATGCGCCTTTGTTTAAGGAAAGGCGCATACGTGGACGTGTCCGGCGCAGCGTGACGGGAAATCCGGGTACTCTTCGGTCGAGATGACAATTCATTTGCTTTACTAACGTTTTCTCTGCGACAGGCCACTAGACCGCGCCCTTTAACTGCCAGACTACCCGAGCGGTGCGCCAAAGGATCTGGATATCAAGCGCCAGATTCCATCCGCGGATATAGGCCTCGTCCAGCGTGACACGCTGATGATAGCTGAGGTCTGACCGCCCGGAGACCTGCCACAACCCGGTCAGGCCCGGCCTAGCCGAAGCATAGAAGAAGTAGGCATCGCGGTATTGAGCTTTTTCCGCGGACACAATGGGCCTCGGCCCGACCAGGCTCATATCCCCAACCAACACATTGAGGAACTGGGGCAATTCGTCGAGACTTGTGCGGCGGAGCAGCCTGCCGAGTCTTGTGACCCGCGGATCCACTTTGAGTTTGCGTGAGTGCTTCCATTCACGCGCGGCTTCATTGTCAGCCAGCAGGTGACTGTGCAGGATGTCGTCGCTGTTGACGTACATTGATCGAAACTTCCACAATTCGAACTCACGTCCAAACCTGCCGATGCGCCTCTGGCGGTAGAGAATAGGTCCCGGAGAACTAATGCGGACAATCGCAGCGGCGATCAGTAACATTGGCACCAGGCACGGCAAAAACGAGCAAACGATAATGATGTCCAGCAGCCTCTTCACGCAGCGATAATGTACGCCGTTCGTGCTCAATTCATGGACAGCAAGTGAGAGCTGCTCCCACTCAGCCCCGTTCCACGCCCCGGCGCCGTCCTGAACATCGGGTGAACAGAGAACACTCGCGCTCTTGCGCAGAAGAGCCGCCACCGAGGTAACCGCCTGTCCCTCCCTTGATCCCGCGGTGTTGAAGGCATCCCCGGCATACTCTGGGAGCGGCATCGCGTGATGCTCAACAATGGGAATCCCCGCCATATCCATCCTTCACCGTTCAATGAGTCCTAAATTTCCTAACTTCCCGAGACGTGTACAGCTACCCAGGCTGCAGCGAAACGAACGGCCTGGCCTGGGAGTGAGTGACGCCTAGTTGAGCCGAAGGACAATGCCCCCACTAACGGTGAGCGGTGTCAGGGTCCAATTCCCCGTGTAAGTTTTGCCGTAGGAAACCTCTCCCACGCGAACGAGCCAATGACGATCGAGGCGAACATCGAGTCCACCCACAACCGACCACTGAGGGCCGAAACCTCCGAGCATTCTGGGCGGGGGCAATCCCGGCGTCGGCGGGTTGCTCCAGCGCCACGCGTTGGCCAGCCCCCCAAGAACAGACACGTAGGGAGAAACGATGCCAAAATGCCGCGTGAACCGAGGCCCTATAAGGGCCGCCTCTTCATGCTCGATGCCACCCGATCTCAGCAGCAAGCCTCGTGTCTCAATGCCAGGGAAGTGTCGCGGTTGCAGGAAGCCTCCCAGCGTGATTCCGTAAACGGCGTTATTGCTGTAGTAACCAACATCCGGTTTAAGCGTGGTGATGGTTCCAAATGCCGAAAGATTCCCTACCGCTCTGAATGTCGGCACCACCTGCGCCGAGACGGTCGATCCAGCAGCCGAGAGCAGGAGGGCCACAGAGGTCCGCAGGAGAAAGCTGCTGCAAAAGTGCTTCGCAGTCATCATGCGCCGACCCGATCAGGGTCGCCTGGTCGCATAATTGCAGCAGGATGGATCGCTGCGTGTCCTGCCGCGAAATCGTCAAGTCCACCGATGCCTTCGAGTCCGCCTAGCCGGCGTGCGAGACCTGCGCGATACGAGATAGTTCGTGGTTCCATGGGGGATGGTAACGAAAGTGACTTATATCGCTTGTATCGGATTACCACTGTTCGCCGAAAGTCCACTTCCGTGGTAGGCGCAGATCGGTTCGCCGCGGATGCACGACCTGGGCGCCAAGAGAACAAACGATCAGATTCGATTCCACTAGTGTGTGTGACGCACTGCACTAGAACGACTTGCGAAAGCCCTCTTCATAAGTGAACCGAAAGGGTACGAGATAGTAAGGTTGCCACGGCAAATACAGGGAACGGTACTACCGGGTTACCGCGTCACCCATTCGGGTTACGCGCGACAGCCTGGACTAATACAAATTCGTCACCATCGTGGTCCTTTTGGGCTATAGTCCAACAAGTTAATACGTACTCAGGCATTTAAAACAAAACATTGATCCCCCGCAGAGGGAGAGCCGGTGAAATATATTCTCAGTTCTTTGCTATTTTTTGCTTTGTCAGCATCTGCCCAAGTCCCGATGATCTCGCCAGCACCGGGTGTCGATCCAGGCGCGACCATTAATGCAGCCCTGGCATCCGTGCGGGGCTATGGGATTGTTTACTTAAACGCAGCCGCGACGTGGCACGTGGTGACGCCAATCGTCATACCCGGTAATGCGATTCTTGATTGTCAAGGCGCATCTCTCGGTGATTACGGTCAGAGTCCGGCATTTATTATCTTCGAGAACCCGACGCTTTCGAGTGCCGTGAATTACGGATCGACGGGTATTCGTAATTGTCACGTGATGGGTCCCGCGCCGGCGACATCATCTCCTATCGGCTTGTACCTGGGTGGTGATCCGAAGGGAATCATCTCTCCTTCGGGTTCGTATGCTGTGAATGTCGAGATATCGGGCACCACGGTCAATGGATTTAGCTGCGGCTTGTCCAATGGCAACAACGCATGGTCGGTCAAGATTTTCAATTCCGCTTTCATGGTCAACTATGACCATATCTGTTCGCCGGTTGCAACGAACGCAGGCGAGAAGATGACGATGGTCCAAACGCAAGTCTCGGATGCCGCGCATCTGGCTTTCAATTTGAATACGCCTTATACCGAATGGACCGTGACTGACAGTTGGTGTGACTACAATGTGCTGGCCTGCATTGGCGGCAATGGCATCAACATGCAGTTTACCGGGGGCCATATCGAACAGCCGAATGGACCGGTTGTCTCGGTCGCCTCAGGCGGCTGGAACAACTACTTGTCTTTGTCGAACATGGAGATCATTCTGGCATCGTCGACCGGCACCGAGCGAGGATACATGGAAGTTCAAGGTGGTTCCAATTATGCCGATTCCCCATACATCAATGCGATCAATATAAGGCTGTATGAGGCACATCATGTCCCCCATTTCCTTAGTTCGACCGGAGGGCATGTCAACTTCTGTCATCTAGGCCTGATGCAGCAAGCGGTGATCGGAGCATTTCCTACTGCGTCGAGTGGGTCCGGCGCTATAGGGTGTGACGAGACCATAAGGTAAGTGTGGGCAGTAAAGGGTTATATAGAGAAGCCTCCTTGTGGTGGGGAGGCTTCATTTTTTTTCCAAACAGTAGGCCAAAGCGAATCTCTCAGGATGTCTGTGATTCCCAGAACGAACGAATCATCATGTTGACTTTCGACGCGGCCTCCATCTGCACCATGTGGCCGTAGCCCGGGAGAACTTCCGTCCGGACATGCTTTGGCAGATTCCCCGCCTGGGATGCAGGTAGAATGCGGTCTTCCGACCCCCAAAGGACCAGGACGGGCATGCTCAATCGAATAACCCGGTCACGCAAAATCACAGACTGTCGATTCGACGGACAGAATTGCGATGCAATCGCACCCAACGCCGACTCCACCCCGTCAAGGCGTTTGTACTTGAGGGTATCGTCCACGAGCTGCCGGGTCATTAACCTCGAGTCAGCAAATAACTTCTCTAACACAGGCTTGAGCTCATTGCGCCGTGTGGCAGAAACGAACCCTCGGATATATTCGCCATCGATCTCGGAACCCAAGCCGGCGCTTGCGATTAAAGTAAGCGACAAACAACGTTCAGGATGGTTCAGGGCAAACAGGGCCGCAACGGCGCCGCCCATCGAATGGCCAACCAGATGAGCCTTGCTCGCCCCGATTGAGTCCATGAAGCCTATTAGGACCTGTGCGAATCCCAACAGGGTCCCATCCTCCATCTTTTTCGACGAACCCCCGTGTCCAGGCAAATCCAAGGCATAAACAGAATGTCGTGAGGCCAAACTCTCGTGGTTGAACATCCACGAATTGAGATCTCCGCCGAAACCATGAATCAATATCGCAGATTCGGCTCCTTGGCCCCGCCGGAGGTAGCTGATGCGGAATCCATCAACGTCAGCAGTCTGAAGTATTGGACCAGCAACCTCGTCGTCGGCTTCTTCGGGAATGAAGCGGGCCTGAAAATCTTCAACATAATTGTCGATTTGCGACTCGGACGCAGAAGGGGCAGCGATCACACCCAGCAGGCCGCCGACATAGACGACATCACCCTGGCGCGCCACTTTTCGGCGAAGCACGCCCGACGTCGCAGCCTCGAGCGAGCTCAGGACCTTCTCGGTTTCTATCTCCAGGAGCTCGAGGCCAGGCCGGACTTCGGCGCCCTCCTCGATGAGCCACCCGACTACTTGACCTTTCGTCATGGCAAGGCCCCATTTCGGCATCGTCAACAGATGTATGTCAGCCTCGCTCATGCCGAATACCGCATGACATCCAGAACAGCCGCAGCAATCTTCTCAGGATTTGGGAGATACTCATCCTCCAGTACATCGCTGAAGGGTACGGGTGTGTGGGGAGGCGTCACCATCCGAATGGGCGCCTTCAACGACGCAAAGGCCTTCTGTGCGACCAGAGCGGACACGTCCGTGGCAATATTGCAACGAGGCGACGCTTCATCGACGACAACCAGCCGGCCCGTTTTCTGGACACTCTCGAGAATGCTGTCCTCATCCATCGGCGAGGTTGTCCGAAGATCGAGAATTTCGCACCCGATACCCTCCTTCGCGGAAAGACTCGCAGCCTCTGAAGCCACATGAACCATGCGCCCCAGTGTCACGATCGTGACATCATCCCCTTCGCGGACATAATTGGCCTCAGAAAAGGGAATCGCGTACGGTTCTTCGGGCACTTGCCCCTGGAGCGCGTACAGCATCTTATGTTCAAAGAAGATAACCGGGTCATTGTCGCGGATCGCCTGAATTAACAAACCCTTGGCATCATACGGCGTGGACGGAACAACACACTTCAGGCCAGGGATGTGGGTGAAGATAGGGTAAAGCGCCTGCGAATGCTGTGCGGCGGCGCGGAAGCCGGCACCTATCATGGTGCGAATCACAAGGGGCGTGGCCGCCTTGCCGCCAAACATGTAGCGAAATTTGGCTGCCTGGTTGTAGATCTGATCGAAACAGACACCCATGAAATCGACAAACATCAATTCCACAACGGGACGCAGTCCGGCGGTCGCGGCTCCGATCGCGGCCCCAACAAAAGCGGACTCAGTGATGGGGGTGTCCATGACACGGTCGCCATACAATTCCCACAGACCTTTCGTGACTCCAAGGACCCCGCCCCACGCGTCCATTTCACCGTTGGTTCCGCTTCCGCCGGCAACGTCCTCGCCCATGAGGATAACCGTCTTGTCGCGTTCCATCTCCTGTGCCAGCGCTTCGTTGATCGCTTGCTTGAAGGTAATTTTTCTGTCCATTTTCTAACCCCCGGTGCTAATAGGAAATGTAAACATCGGTCAGCAGCTCAGCCAGAAGGGGCCTTGGCGCGGACTTAGCTTTGTGGACGGAGTCCTCAACCAACGCGTTCGTCTCTCGATCGATTTCGTCAACTTCCGATTGTTTTAAAAGGCCCGCGGAGGTAGCTTTTAGAGCGAAGTGACGAATGCAGTCCCTGGATTCGCGGATTTTCTCCACCTCGTTTGGAGCGCGATAGGATTGGGTGTCGCCTTCGTAATGGCCATAGTAGCGATTGACTTTACATTCGATGAGCGACGGTCCGCCATTCCTGCGGGCCCTTTGGATGGCTTCGCTTGCCGTTTCGTAGACAGCGAAAAAGTCGTGCCCGTCCACCGTCACACCCGGCATCCCAAAGCCATTGGCCCGATCGGCGAAATCGTGGCAGGCACCTGCGTATTTGCTGGAGGTGGCCTCAGCATATCCATTGTTCTCAACCACAAACACGCAGGGAAGGCTCCAGATTGATGCCAGGTTGAGGCTTTCCAGGAAGGTACCTTGATTGGCTCCGCCGTCACCAACAAAGCTAACCGCCACGCCACCTTTGCCAAACCTTTTGGCTGCCAAGGCTGCCCCGCATGCGAGAGGAGGGCCCCCGCCCACGATTCCATTTGCCCCAAGCATGCCCTTGCTTAGGTCGGCGATGTGCATTGAGCCACCCTTGCCGGCACAGAGACCGTCCTTCCTCCCATAAATTTCCGCCATCATTCCGTAAACATCGCACCCTTTCGCCAGGCAGTGCCCATGTCCCCGGTGTGTGCTGGTAATTTTGTCCCGATCGTCGAGCAGCAGGCAGAAGCCCGCGGCGATGGCTTCTTCACCCGCGTAGAGGTGGACGAAGCCGGGAATCTCGCCGGTAGCGAATTCTACGTGAAGGCGTTCCTCGAACGCACGGATCAAACTCATCACCCTGTAAGCCTCTAATAAATTGGACCGCGTGAGATCCATAGATGGGTCTACCCCTTTCGCCGAAGAACTAGCCAATCACGAGCAGCCCTTCTTGAGCGGCTCGCTCCATCACTTTGTCGATGTCAATTGTGTAAGGCCCTTGACCATCCAGCCGAACAGTCGCATGTCGGCGGGAACTATATTCAAATTCCCGTTCTCCGTCAAGAGCGATCGTACCCTGCGCAAGTCGCAGACTCTGGATTTCTCCAGCATGTATCTCCTGAACATTCTCGATGCCGACGGGCACTATCAATCCAGGTGCAATCGGGCACTGCAATGTGATCTTCGCCCGTGGTGGGGGCGCCAAATCGATTCGCAGGCCATGCGGCGCACGGCGAGAGGTAGGCCGGACGAGGCCAGCGACGGAGGATAGTCCAATCGCGTCGGGTTCGGCAAACGTGACAAAGATCTGGTCCAAGGCTTCCGGGCGCCATAGCGCCTTCGATCCGACCCAACAATCTCCAGAAACCGAAATGTCCACGACTGCCAAGTCCTGGTAAACGCCGTCAATCGCCAGGCGCAGAATCTTGTTGCGCACGGTAGCCTCGGCTGCGGGTATCTTGCCCGTGGCCACCAAGCCCGTGGCCAGACCCACGATGGTCGCTTCGCGCAATTCTGGAAAGACATTGTTTGTGCCCGTGGAGAGCGGCATGATGGCAACCTCTCCACATGCGCCGGCCACTAGTCGCTGCGTCCCATCACCGCCAAGAACCACAATGGCCCTCGCCCCGGCGGCTACCATGCGTGCTGCGCCCTGCACCGTGTCCGCAGGACCATCCTCAACCTGCATGTCGAGAAACACAACCTTTGGCCCTTGGTCGTCTGAACTACGGGTGGCAACCGCGCGTCGAACTCGTTCGGCGATGCCACCTCGATCCGGGATCATGAGGACGCTGGTAACTCCAGTTACCCCAAGGGCAGAAATGAGCCGGGCAATGATGCTGCACTTCTCTGCAATCGTGAAGACGGTCCCTTGCGCGACCAGGCGTCGGATATCACGGCCCGATGCCGGGTTGGCTATGATCCCTACAACGCTTTCGGGGTTGGAGAAAATCTTCGTTGGAACCTCCCTCACTCATCCTGGTTCTGCCGTGTGGTCCGGCAATCGCGCCGCTGCAACAAAAAGAGTGTCTGATTATCAGAGACTGGGAGAATGCCGCTAGAATACTCTGTTTCGGGAAAACGGCAGCGCCGAACGTCGGAGGGCAGGGCATTCGCTTGTTGAGATCCCAGATATGAACGCCAGATCTCCTAGTCAACATGGATGTGATGCTCACCTGCTGTCTGTGAAGGAGTAGGAAACATTTGAAAGTGTTCAAGGGCGGCTTGATCGGATGTGGGTTCTTCTCCCAGCATCACCAGGAAGCCTGGCAACGCATGCCAAATGCCGAAATCGTTGCGGCCTGCGACCTATCTCCCGAAAGAGCCCGGGCCGCAGCTACGCGAGCTTATATCTCGGCTGAAGAGATGCTGAAGGTCGAAGACCTGGACTTTGTCGATATCGCCACACGTTCGACCACGCACCTGGAGCTCATCTCCATGGTCGCGGAGCGAGGGCCGGCAATTATCTGCCAAAAGCCGATGGCGCCCGACTGGGCAACTGCTTGCCGGATGGTGGAGATCTCCGAGAGCCATGGCGTCCGGCTCATGATTCACGACAATTGGCGGTGGCAGTCCTGGTACCGCGCCGCCCTCGCAATCATCGCCCGGGGCGATATTGGCACTCCGCTCAATTATGGGTTCCATACCCGGGTTGGCCATGGCGCGGGTGATGAACCCTATCCGAAACAAGCGTATTTTCGTCAACTCCAACGTTTCCTGATCGATGAAGTATTGGTGCACCATATCGACACGGCACGCTTTCTTTTCGGGGATATTGTTTCTGTGTACGCGGAGGGCGAACGTAGAAATCCTCGCATTATGGGCGAGGACCACGCCATCCTGATGCTGCGGCATGTCAATCGTGCGATGGGGTGGGTTGAGGGACACGCTTTTCTAAAACAAGACGACAGCAGGTCAACTCACGACGAGGCGACCTTCGAGGGAGACTCAGGATCGATCCGAATCAACAGGCAGGGGGAAATTTGGTCCGGGGACGAGAGAATCTGGCGGGATTCCGGGATCGGCTACCGCGGAGATAGCGTGTATGCCACGCAGGCCCACTTCATCGAGTGTCTGGAGACCGGTCGCCCTTTTGAAACCGCCGCCCGCGAATACCTGGAGAAGACTTTTGCCGTGGTCGAGGCAGCCTACACCAGCTTGATGTCACATTGCCGTGTAGAGACAGCTCAAATTGTCACCACAACTGAACGTTGAACACCCCGCCTTCACATGGCTGTGAGAGAAGCCGTCAAGGCAGGGTGTGCCAATTGAGGCTCGTGGCCGCCAGTCCTTTGCCTGTGGTTGCTTCGCACCAATAGCGCGCCGTTGCAATTCAACAAAAACTTAGACTAATTTCCTAGACAGTTCTCACTTTTGCCCCCGTAATAACTCAACACCCATGTGACATTCAACGACATCGAGGGAGTAGGCCATGAAAGGGCAGAGCATCCGTCGCATCATCGCTTTTTGTACAGTAGCCTGCTTACTCACGATTGCCCAGCGGCTCCGGGCAGATGTGGTTGGCTCCATCAGCGGAACGATTACCGACCGCAGCGGGGCGGCGCTCCCCAACGCCACCGTGCAGCTCAAAAACGCGGACACAGGATACGATCGCCAAACCACCGTTGACTCAAGTGGTTTCTATGAGTTTGCCAGTGTTCCCGTGGGCGACCATTATCAGCTCGAAGTCCACGCGGATGGTTTCAAGCCATTGACTCAGCTGGACATAAAGCTGCTGGTGAACCAGAGCTACCGGGCTGACTTCCAGCTCGACGTGGGCCAGGTTTCGCAGACGGTGAGTGTCCAGGGACGGCCGGTTCAGGTAGAGACGGCGAGCAATCAGATCGGGGACGTGATCGAAGACACCAAGATCACCGCTCTGCCCCTCAACGGCAGAAGCTACATCGACCTGCTCGGGCTGCAGGCCGGCGTGGTCGCGGTGGGGTCAAGGCAAAGCCAGCTCAATTTTCCCAAACCCGCCGATGGCCTGGGTGACGTAGGCAATCTCTCCGTCAACGGCATGCAAGAGTCCTCGAATGAGTTTGTGGTCAATGGCGCCTCAGCCCAGGAGGTGGTCAACAACGGCGCTGCCATCGTGCCCGTTCTCGATTCGATTCAGGAATTTAGATTGCTCACCAATACCTTCGACGCCGAGTACGGTCATTCCGCGGGCGCCATCGTCAACGTCGTTACCAAGGCCGGCACGAACAGTCTTCACGGCTCGGGATTCTATTTCCTCCGCAACCAGGCGCTTGATGCGAAGAACTATTTTTCTCCGTCGCTGGGAACATTCTCACGCAACCAGTACGGGGGAACGCTGGGCGGCCCGATCAAGAAGGACCGCGTGTTCTTCTTCGGCGACTATGAAGGCCAACGGGAAACACAGGGCATATCGATTGGAGTGATTGGCGTGCCCAGCAATGCCGAGCGAACCGGCGACTTCAGCGGCGTTGGAGGGCTTACCGGCATCGTGCAGGGAGATGACGAGCCTGGCCATATGGCCCAGACACTGACTTCCCGTCTCGGCTATCCCGTAGTCGCCGGCGAACCCTACTGGACTTCCGGTTGTACCAGCACGGCTGATTGTGTCTTTCCCGGCAGTGTTATTCCCCAGACGGCGTGGTCTTCGGCCGCGGTGGGCAGTTTCAAATTCGTACCCGCGCCCAACTCCGGGGGCTCCAGTTACATCGCAGCTCCGCAGAATCAGACGGTACACGATGACAAATTCGGAGCTCGCGTCGACTTCAACCGCAACACCAACGATCAATATTCGGTCTATTACTTCTTCGACGACGCCACCGTGTCCCTTCCCTACACCAACCCTAACTTCGACAATACTCCGGGCTTCGGCGGCAACACTCTCTCCCGCTCCCAACTGCTGACCATCAGCAACACACGCATTTTTGGCAAGAACATGGTGAATGAGGCGCGGGGGGTATTCCTGCGCAGCGCGGCCAATCGCAACCTCCCTCTGGGCGGTCTGGGCAAGGTTTCCAGCTTTGGGTTCGTCGAAGGAGGTCTGGGACTCATTCCCACCTTTCCACCCGTGGAGGGTCTGCCCGACATCCAACTCATCAATACGGGGCTGAACATCGGTGCTGCCCCGGAAAACGGCCCTCTGAATGGGAACACCTATCAGTTTCTCGACAACTTCACGCTCACCAAAGGAAGACATAACGTCAAATTCGGCGGTGAGTTTCGCATCGTCCAGAGCAACGAGCGTCAGGCCTATGCTTCGAACGGCCAGTTCGTCTTCCTGGGCGGTGAGACCGGCATCGATTTTGCCGATTACCTGCTCGGGGCGCCCGACCAGTTTTATCAAGCCAGCTACCAGTTGTCCGATGCACGGGGCAAAGTGTACGGGTTCTATGGCCAGGACAGCATCAAACTCAATAGCAACTTGACCGTGAATCTTGGCCTTCGATGGGATGTAGCCGGCCCATACTCTGACAAGGGAAACAAACTCGAAACTTTTGTTCCCGGCCAGCAATCGACGTTATTCCCCGAGGCTCCGACGGGGTGGGTGTTCCCCGGCGATAAGGGGATTCCAGCAACTTTGGCGGATACTCCCTACACGAATTTTTCCCCTCGGATTGGGCTGGCGTACTCACCCTCCTTCAGCGATGGACTGCTGAGCAAAATTACGGGTGGCCCAGGCTTAACCAGCGTTCGTGCTGCGTGGGGAATTTTCTACAACAACAGTCCTGGTGTCACCAGCAACAATGAAGCTGGTGACGCTCCCTACGGCCTGTTCTATGGCAGCCCATCGGCGATTTACCTCGAGCAGCCGTTTAAAGGGCGCAGAAGCGGTCCCGATCCAGGCCAGCGATTCCCCTTTACGATTCCCAAGCCGGGAGGAGCGTTCAACTGGGCGGAGGTTCAACCGATCGCCAGTTCGCCTGGATTGGTACCGGATTACAAACGTCCCTATGCGATTCAATACAACTTGAGCATTGAGCGGCAGCTGTCCAACTCCACGATCTTGAAGCTTGCGTACATAGGTACCCAGGCACATCACCTGCTCGGACAGCTTACCTACAACCCTGGCAATCCGGCGACCTGCCTCGCAGTTCTTGCCGCTCTCGGACCCGCCAATGGCTGCGGCCCGTTTAAAGAGGACACCATCTATGCGCTGCCCAACGGTCAGATGGTGAATGGAACTCGTCCTTACTCGGTCACTTCAGGACGATTCCTAAGCGAGGGTACTCTCGACTTTGGCAAGGGCGACTGGTACGACTCCATTGGGAATTCCAATTACAATTCGCTCCAGATCACGGTCGAAAAGAGAGCAGGCGCGAGCAGGTTCCTGGCTGCCTACACCTGGTCCAAATCATTCGACACCGGTTCATCCACGGCGGACGAGTTTTATGCCTACGCTCCGGGAATTAAGAGGAGCTATGCACTCTCCGATTTCAACCAGGGGCAGAATTTCGTGGTCAGCTACGGGTATGAGCTGCCTTTTCAAAAGATCTCATCGTCTCACGGCGGCGTAGCTACCAGGCTGCTTGGAGGCTGGTCCATCAACGGTATCACCCGCTTCGCCAGCGGCTTTCCCATCACCATGTACGAGAGCGACGATAACTCGCTTTGCGGATGCTTTGGGGAGGGAGGAATTCTTTACACGAATATCGATAGCGGCCAGGATTTTCCCAATTACGACGGCCAGCCGATCAAGAAATATAATCCGCGCAACACCCCGACTCACAATTACTTTGATATCTCTCATTTCACGCCGGAAGCGCTGGGGACCACGGGAAACTCAAGCCGGCGGTTTTTTAGCGGTCCTGGTTTGAATAACTTCGACGTTTCCCTGCACAAGGTAACCAAGATCAACGAGCGGGTTGGAACCGAGTTCCGAGCCGAGTTTTTCAACGTTTTCAACCACGCCCAATTTGAGAATCCACTGGGTAACATCAATGTCAATACCTTCGGCCAAGTGACGGCCGCTCGCGATCCAAGGATCGGCCAGATAGCCGTCAAAGTTAACTTCTGAGTTATCACCCAAGGTCCTCAAACCCGGCAACCGGCATCGCCTTCTGCTCGCCCCGCACTCAGGTGGCTGGGTGTACGAAGCAGGCGAGTCTGTCTGCTATGCCAGTTGTCCGCCATCGACAAAGAGCAACGCACCGCTGATATAGGAAGCGTCCTCCGAGGCGAGGAAGAGAGCCGGGCCAGCCACTTCCTCTGGCGTTCCCATGCGCCCGAGGGGAAGCACGCCGGTTTCAGGATGGTATTTCGCCAGGTAAATAGGGTCGTTGAGGATTGGCTCGGATAAGCGGGTTTTGATGGGCCCAGGCCCAACTGCATTGGAGTTGATACCGAATTTACCGAACTCTCGCGCCAGGGTCTTGGCGAGAAGAAACACGCCGGACTTGGACGCGTTGTAGTGCGCGAGTTGAGCCTCTCCGTCCCAACTGTTCGTGGAGGCCATGAAGACCAGCTTGCCTTTCCTCCGCGCTACCATGTGAGGCACCACCGCCCTGGCTGTCAGGAATGCTCCACGCAGGTTTATATCGAGCGTATTGTCCCAGGTGGACACGTCGAGTTCGAGGAACGGAACGGCAGCGGCGATCCCGGCAATGTACATCAAAATGTCGATGCGGCCGTGCCAGTCCAAAGCATGCTTGACGGCAGCTTCCACCTGGGCTTGATCGCGAACGTCGCAGGTTACACCTTTGCAGTGACTGCCTTCGCTGCGCATTTCTTGAACGGTGGTCTCCATGGCCTCCGGGTCCACGTCGGCGATCACGACGTCAGCCCCTTCGCGCCCCAGACGCACTGCGATGGCTTTCCCGATTCCATGGGCTGCACCTACGACCAAGGCGACTTGATCCTTAAAACGTGGCACACCATTTGCCCCGCGACCTTCCATGCGCAGACTCCTTCAGCACGCAAGGATATATCGAACGCTCACTCGAGTCTGTAGCGAAAGCCCAAAGTTTTGTTGAAGCACACTGGCCGGGCTCAGCTTGGTGCAGGTCGACTCTCGCGGGTTTCCAGTCCATGCGTCGTCGCGCTTGGAGGAATATCTGCCGCTAAAGGACGCGAGCGTCATTCACGTGGATAGGATGTCCGACGTCAGTTCGGAATCCGGCTTCAGCGGCTTAAGATTGGGGCATCTGTAGCCGTGAAGCTGGTCATTCCATAGTCGCCGTTTTTGCCTTCGTTAAAACCCAGGCCCGGGTTCCCTTCGATATAGGTGTTGTCTGTAACCTGGGCTAACTTGACGCCGTTTTTGTAGGCCGTGATAACGTTTCCGACAATCGTTGCCTTGACCACGTCCCCAGTGGTGACTCCATATTGTTTGCCATGAAGTTGAGCCAGATAAGTAAAGTCCGCCAGGGCACCATTCCACCTGACGATGATGAGATACGCCGATTCATCACTCTTGAGCGAATTCGAGATCTCATATCCGGAACAGTTATGGAGTGACAAAGCCGATCTCAAGCGCAAGGAAACCTCTGGATAGCGGAAGACTTTTTTGGAGAAGACGACCGCCTCCGCCGTCTGAGTTGGCCCCCAGGTTCCCGTCAACAGGGCGGTCGCGTCGGCGAAACGTTTCGGCCCTGCGTGACCGATTGCCAGCCCCGGAGTTGTCGAAACATTGCCCCAATCGAGCCCGACTGTTTTGCCGTCTATCCAACGGCCACCCTCAGAGATTGGGTCTTCTTTGAGAGGGAACTTGGTGCTGTAGGAATTGAGATGGGCCGGTGCCGGAACCGGCGCCGGCGCTGAGGCGGCAGGCTCTTTGGGGGCGTTCGAGCAGCCGGAGGCGGCGGCCAACACCAGAGTGAACGCCATTAAGTTCGCGTTGTATGCCAGCCGGCGAAAACTCGATGGGAAATACCTATGTGTTGTACCAGGAGTCATCATGCTCTTCTCCAAGGATCGCGCGGGGGGACCGCGCGGGGGGACCGCGCGAGATCAGCTTGGCAAAAAACGATTTGTGCCTGCTCGACTATACTCTATGGTTTTCGCTTCTAAATTTATGAGACCAGTTCCAGCACGGAACGCAACAGAATCCTATGACGCAAGCGAACCTGGCGCCGGCAGTGTTACCGTTGACGATCATGCACTTCTCGCAGATGCCACGCCACGTTAACTCCGTTACAACCGGTAAGGCTCACCCTACGGGGGCTCGACGCCGACTTCAGACCATAAGCTGCTTGCTTGCTGTCGTTGTTTGCTTCGCAGCCTCATTGCGCGCGCAAAGCAGAACGTTGCAAATCACGCAGCGATACCTGAATGTCCCAGTGGAACGCGCGAGCGAAATGAAGCTTTTTCAGATCAGCGTCGGTGGAGTGAAAAAACGCGAATTTCCTGTGCAGCTGGCAGAGCGTGCCATCGACTATTGGATATTCCTGGATGTCAGCGAATTCAAGGGCAGCACCATCACCCTGACCGGCGTCACGAGTCCTTCCACTCAGGCTGCTTTGGATCGCATTTATCAAGCGAACCAGATTGAGGGCGCAGCCTCCTTATACAAGGAGAGCAATCGCCCGCAGTTTCACTTTACCGTCAAGCGTGGCTGGAGCAATGACGTCAATGGACCCATCTTTTACAAGGGTCAGTATCATCTCTTCTGGCAGGCCTTTCCCTTCGGAGTCAAGTGGGACACCGGTTTCATGTACTGGGGCCACGCGGTCAGTAAGGACTTGATTCACTGGCGGGAACTGGCGCCGGCACTCATGGTCGATAAGCTTGGCGCGGCGTGGTCGGGCACAAGTTTCGTCGACCACCACAATAGCCAGGGATGGGGGAAAGATGCGCTCGTGCTGGTCTATACGGCTTTCGACCGCACCTCGCACAAACAGGTGCAGTGCATCGCATACAGCATAGACAATGGAGCTACGTTCAAGCGTGCTGCCGCAAATCCTGTCCTGGACACCAATCGTGAGGTGGGCTCGAATGACACCAGGGACCCCAAGGTCTTCTGGTATGAACCAGGCAAGCGCTGGGTGATGGTTTTGTTTGAGAAGGATGGCATGTCCTTCTTCAACTCTACGGATCTCAAAACATGGACGCGTCAAAGTCATCACAAAGGCTTCCATGAATGCCCGGATTTTTTTGAGCTCCCCATTGACGGAGATAACCACCGTAAGAAGTGGGTTCTTCATGGTGGATCGTCCAGCTACCAGATCGGCACCTTCGATGGCGAGACGTTCACCGCTGAATCGGCTGTCCTGCATTATGCCGAAGGCAAAAATCTGCGTGGAGACGATGTTCTATATGCGGCGCAGTCCTTCGGCGAGATGCCGGACGGCAGGCGGATTCAAATGGCATGGGGAAGGATCCAACTTGAGGGTATGCCCTTCACGCAGATGATCCTGTTTCCTACGGAATTCAAGCTGAAAACGACCAAAGACGGTCTGAGAATGCAGGCCGCGCCCATTGACGAAATTGCACAGTTACGGACCAAAGCACGCACCTGGTCCACATTGACTGTTGTCGACGCCAACCGGAAGTTAGGTTCAGCGGGATCAGAACCTCTCGACGTAAAGCTCCAAGTCGCGATCGAGAGCGGCGATGGGTTGGCGCTTCGCTACGACGGAAACGACCTGGCCACCGTCGCAGCGGAAGATCTCGAGAAGGGCCGGGGCCAAGTGGAGGTATTGATAGACAAAGGCATAGCGGAAATCTTCGTCGATGGGGGCGCGCGCTACATCACTCGAGAGATACCTCTGTCCAGCGGAGGTCATGGCCTGGAGTTGAGTCTGAAGCAGAAGGAGAGCGTCATCAATCACCTGGAAATCTACGAAATGAAGTCGATGTGGAGTCCGCGGACATAAGCAAAGACTCTTCTTTGTGGAATGGTGAGGGGCAGACGGGAGTAAGAAACTTCGCGATCAGTTTTGGCCGTCTGCCTGCAGATTCTTGGGTGGTTTGGGAACTTCAATAGGAATCTTTATGCTGCCGACGTGCCCGGTAGCTTTGTCCCATACGCCCAAACTGAGGAAATGATCGCCCTTCGCCAGGCTCACCTTGAGGTCGAGCGTAATGGGTCGGTTGGGGTCGCGACGAAAGGTGTCTTCATTGAGGGTCATCGTAACCTGCTGGTCGTAGCGCTCCTCCAAGCCCCCATCACGATAGAGCGCGATGAAGGCGACGCCGAAGACGACCTGGTGGTTCCCGTCAACCTGTTTTACCGATAGCGCGTCAATCGGCACCGTGTAGCGGATCGAGTATGGAGTCCACCCATTCTTTGCAGGAGGTGGAGGTAAGGTACCCGTGGGCCTGCCCAGCTCGGCAAGAGAGGGGTCAGATGCGGGAAGTACTCGTGCCTGAAAGACGATGGGATGGTTGTTCAGCTCGAGAGCTTCGAGCTTCACTCCGTTAGCGAGAAGACGCGTTCTGGACTTAGGAGGCTGGTCTGTATCGCGAAGGCTGCCGTCAGCGAAGTATCCCCTTCGGTAGCTGAGGTTGTACCCTGGGCCGTCCACCGCGACGCGGATCTTGTGCCATTTGTTATCGAAAGGCAGGTCAGGCGGTGAGTAGGTGAGAGTGTAGAAGCTGGCATCCGTGTTGAGAAAATGCTCCGTGGCCTCTTTTAAGCCGTTGTAGTTGTAAAAAGGCTGTCCCCCTGTAGCTTCGGCCTGCTCGTTCATGATGAGGTGCGAAACCGCCGGGCACCGCGCATCTGAAGTCGCCAGCCCACGAGCATCAATCGGGTAGATGGCGATGCGTTCCTGATCGAGCGCATCGTAAAGAGCGCGCCAGTCGGCGTCGTTCTGCAGCCACATGGCATCAGGTAAAAGAGTGGAACCGCAGGAGCCACCGGAAAACCATAAAACATTCTTTCGACCAGGAAGCTCACTCAGGGAGACGGCCATCTGATGCAGCGGTTCAGCATCGGTCAGGTATTCACGCCCCATCGGAAGAAAGCGCGGAATCGCTTTATGCACGGCCTCGATCAGCAGCTTGCGGTCCGAAGTGAAGTTCTGCACGAGAAAACAGCCTAAGCCCGCACGCAGGTAGATGGCCAGAGGCCGCCCTTCTGGCTGTTCACTCAGAAACCTCGTCAACTCGTCGTTCAGATACATCTGATCGGCCAGGGCGAGGTTGGCAATGTCGATCAGCACGATATTCAGAACAGGCGGCAGGTCCCGGAGATAGTCGTTGCTGTAGACGCCAGGCTTATCGTCAGGCAGTATGGCCGCCGCAGATATGCCGGCCTGCTCCTCGAAAGAAGCAATCACTTGCGGCTTTTTGTTATCGAAGATGCGAAAGGCTGATTTCGGCAGGCCATGCACAGGATTGCCATTCTTGTCCGTCACGGTGACATCCGTAAGAACGACACGGGTGTTGGCATGCAATGTGTATGTTGATTGACTCGGCGGCGTTTGCACGGCAGGTTGCGCCTGCGTAGGTGAGGAAAAGAGGAATGACGCGGAGCAAACACCAACTGCCAGAACCAACACGGAGCGCCGCGAAACCATCGGTCTACCCATAACGCGCCTGCCGCACCACCCATTATGGACGAGGGAATTGGCTGGCAAGCCGCAATAAATCGGGCATATCGGATACGGCGGCGGAATGGGCGACTACTGAGAGCGTCCAGCCTCTGCTTTGCGCAGGCTATACACGCAGCCCATTGTGCGCATGTTTTGTCACAGCGGTTGCACTCTCTAAACCGAGCTTCTTCCCAAGGGCTTGAATCAGACGAATATACTGCGGCCCCATTGAGGAAAATACGGCCGCATCTACTCCAAAACAGGGAATTGGGTGAGACCCGTTGCCGGGGAGCGAACAGCGGTATTCGTCCAGACGGGCATGGCAAGGTCGGGCATAGGCTCGGAGATGAAAAACTTGCGGGTATAACGGGAAAGCCAGCGTGCGCCGGAATTTGCTTTCTTGCGCCGCGCACTGTCGGTGCTGATGCCGGTACCGGCATACATCTTGCGGTAAAGCTTGGAGAGGAAGACGAAGGCGACCCGGGCGCGCAACGTCGGCGCGCAACTGGATCGCTTCCAGACGGAAGAGAGGCTGTAAAAGCGATCCCATACGCCCTGGGTGTGGTCGCTGATCTCCTGCGAGCTCATGAGCGCGTGGGGCATGAACATCTTGGGCCGGATCGCGGCGGGAATCAGCCAGTATCGGGTCACCGGAATCCCCTCCACATACACCGGCGTTTTTTCCTGTTCCTTTTCCCAGCGTAGAAAGTCCACCGTGCCCGGAAAAGGCGTCAACATTACGAATTGAGCAAAGGCAAGTCCCGCCCTCAAAGCGAGATCAGACGTGGCTTTAAAGCTAGCTGGCGTATCCGAAGGAAGGCCGAAGATAAAGGAACCTAACATGTTCAGCCCGTGCGCACGGAATGTCTGCAGCTGCTTTACCAGGCCCTCACCCGATACGTTGAACTCCTTGAACACCGATTTGAGGCCTTCGGGAGTGACGGACTCGACGCCGACTAATGCGCCCTTGATGTTGGCCTTGCGCATGGCATCGAGATAGTCCGGATCTTCGGCTGATTCCATGGTGATCTGGGTGAAGAAGACCATGTTTTTTGGTAGCTTCGCCAACTCCGCCATGAGAGCAAACTTGTCGCTGCGAATCTGTTCCAGCTCAGCTAGCTTGGGGTAATTTTTCTGTTCCCTGGCAAGGCGCAAATCGGTCAGGGTGACGGGGTAAAAGTTGTCGTCTGCCAAGGCAATATAGCGAAAGCCTTTGCGGCGCAACTGGACAATTTCTCCAATGACGCTCTCAAAGCTCCTCTGTCTCGGGCGTTGCCCGTCGGTGCGCCAGACGGAGCAGAATGAGCAGTGCTTAGGGCAACCACGCACCGTCTGCACCGATGCCCACATATATTTGTCCGGCGGCAGCAGGTCCCAGCGGGCGGGAACGAACTGATCCGCTTCGATTTTGCCGCCTTCGTAAATCTTGTTGGGCGTGCCCTGAACGCAGGCGCGCAGCACCTCACACCAGACGACATCGCCGTCGCCCTTGACCACGGAGTGGGCGCAACCCCGCTCCAGCGCTTCCTCGGGGTACAGGGTAGCGTGAATGCCGCCAAAAACGACCCATGCGCCGCGCTCCCGCGCCAGGCGTCCCACGGCGTAGCCGCGCAAGGCATTGCCGGTGTGAATGCCGATGCCGACAAAGTCTCCGCTCTGGATGCTCGAAGGCACCAGGGCCTCGAGCGTCTCGTCCACGATGACCGGATCGCCAAAGGAGACGGGGGTGGCGGCTGCCAGCACATAAAGCCAGCGGGGGGTGATCACGGCAGTGCCAAAAGAATGGTCGCTGGGATTGATGAGGAAAACTGCCATACGGTAGGTCCCTTCCTTACGCAAGGACTAGCCTGTCGGTGCTGTTTATCTCGCACGAAACAGGAAAGTTACGATGACAAGGGGTCACTAGAGCGCCGGGGAAGGAGCAAAAGAGATCACGTTTGGCAACGTGCTAAGACTATTCCCAAATACAGGCGTTGTGGGTAAAAAATGGCGTAATATGGCGCATAAAGTCAATACCCTTCGGCACCCCTGCCTACCTTGATTTCCTGACACTGGGCTGCTCCGCTTCGGTCGAGACGACAATTCTGTTGCGGATCCGGTTGTCGCGTCGCGGTTGAGGTCAGACTGCAGATCCCCGCGCGGTGATTCCACGGAGAATCGCTCTTTCCCGTTTTTGTGAAGGTTCCTGGGCACCTTCAGCCAGGAAGTCCTGGGGGAAACCGGCTTCATCGAGTGCAGGGAAGATCTCGTTCCGGTCACCCGGCGCCTGCGACAGAATTACCTCTCCACTCTGACGATCACGGCGAATGTAAACCTCATCGGAGTCAAACCGCTACGCAGTATTTCGGCGGTTCCCAGCTAGAATGGCCCGGGAGCAATCACCGGCTGTTGTGCGAATTGCGACAAGCCGGCATTGGCAAAGATCAGTTGAACAAGCGCCTGTTTGCAGCCGCATTGGTTGGTTCATTCGGCGGATTCATTTTTGGGTACGATCTCGGGGCACTGTCCGCTTCTACTCAAAGCCTCAGGGATCAATGGCACCTTTCGCCTGCGCTCTTCGGTGTAATGGTTTCTTCTTCCCTGTGGGGAACCGTCTGCGGCGCTCTTTTCGCCGGCCAAGTGGCAGCACGGCTCAGCCGCCGAAATCTCATAGCAGGCTGCTCGATGCTGTATGCGCTGGCGGCTATCGGAATCACTCTGCCCATTGAGTCGTCCTGGATGCTTGTGCCGGCTATGAGATTCCTGTGCGGTATGGCGATTGCGGGCTTTACGGTCGCGTGTCCCCTCTATCTCGCTGAAATCTCTCCCATCGCCCTGCGCGGGCGACTCGTCAGCCTCTTCCAGGTGCAGGTCGGCGTTGGCGTACTGGTAGCGTTTTCCGTCGGATTAGTGGTTGCCCATCTGAGCACCGCAGGGAACCAGTGGAAATGGTGCCTGGGACTGGGAGCGATCCCCGCAGTCCTTCTGGTGTTGCTGCTGCAGCTTGGTTCCTGGGAAGACCTCAACCCTAGCGATTTGCCAAACCCCCCGAGGGCAACGGCGCCCAAGCCGGTTATCGCTTCCGGTCGCGAAAAGCTGTTTACTCGAAAAAACCTCCGTCCCATTCTGCTGGCGACGAGTATCGCCATCTTTAATCAACTCTCCGGCGTGAACGTCTTGTTGTTGTATGTGCTCGATGTCCTATCCAGTGCCGGGCTGGGAAAGCTTTTAGGGCACACTTACACCGTTCTGATATCTTCGATCAGCCTGGCGATGACGGTGGTTGGAATGGCTTCTGTCGATAAGGTGGGACGCAAGCCTCTTCTGCTGTGGGGATCAGCTGGCATGGCCGTCTGCCTGCTTTGCCTGGGCCTTGCC
>JBARKD010000344.1:0-4212 GCA_049800615.1 Acidobacteriaceae bacterium
AGGACTACGCGGCAGCCCTGAAGCAGTTTCAGGAAGCGAAACGTACCCGCCCGCCAAATGCGCAACTGGATGACTTCATTGGGATCACCGAGACAAGGCTGGGTCAGATCGATGCGGCCAACAACGACTACGAGGCAGCCATCCGCCTCGACCCCAAACTAGCGGACGCGCATAAAAATCTGGGATACAACTTCATCGGTCAAAAAAAGTACGACCTGGCGGAGAAGCATCTGAAAGCTGCGCTGGCGCTCGACGGCGCGGAGCCTTTCACCCACTATTACCTGGTGGTCCTCTACGTTACGACGTCGCGCGACAAAGACGTTATCGCACATATCCAGCCTGCAGAGCCCGCACTCCTCAACGACGCGAACACCGCCGTGCTGGCGGTGAAGGCCGCACTGAATGCAAACGATCCTGCCGTCGCGTTGCACCTTACCGAACACCTGGAGGCGAATTCCCGCCTTTCTCCTGAACAGGAACGCACCGTCGCCCAATTGCTCAATGAACGGCAAATGTTTGCGGAAGCCGCTGTCCGCTTTCAGAAAATCCTGGACATGCAGCCCGCATCCTGGCAGAACAAGTACAACCTTGCGCTCGCGTTGGTAAAGTCCGACCAGACAAAGCAGGCGCTTCCCTTGCTCGATTCCATTGTCAAAGATAATGCGGGCAACGCAGATGTTCTCGCCAGTGCGGCCACTGCTTACGAGTCGGCGGGCGCGAACGAGTTGGCGCTGAGCGCCCACCAGAAAGCAATTGCAGCGGATCCAACCAATCCTGACCGCTATCTTGATTGCACGCGCCTCCTGATCGATCTCGATCGCTTTAAGGAGGCGACGGCGATTGTCCAGCAAGGGATGCCTCTGGTTCCTGATGATTACCCACTCACCATTCGCTTCGGCGCCATTGAGGGCATGCAGGGAAATCGCGAACAGGCGCGAGACGCCTACCGTAAGGCAATCGCAAAGCACCCCACGCTGGCTCTGGGCTATGTGGCTTTGGCGCAGACTTACATCAAGGAAGGTGACGACCAGCAAGCCTTGAAGATTGTCCGTGATGCACGTAACGTCGTCCCGCCCGATTTTGCCCTGGAATACGTCTACGGTTTGATCTCGGCCCAACTCGGGCAGCAGCCACAGGCGCTGGAGGCGCTGAAAAGCGCAGTGAAACTTGATCCCGCGATCGCCGAGCCACACTACCAGCTAGGGCTGCTCTATATGAAGAGGGAGCAATGGAAAGATGCGCAAGGGGAATTTGAGCAGGTGCTCAAGCTGGATCCTCGCAATGCCGCCACTTACTATCAGCTAAGCCGAACCTATCAGCGGTTGGGTGAAACCGAGAAAGCGCAAGAGACAAGCAGAGAGGCGAGCCTGCTGACGAAGACACAGCGGGAGGAAGCGATGAAGGCGCAGGAGCTGCGGTTCGGTATTCCCAGCAAGAATTGATCGGAATTGATCGGCTCGACAGGTGCGGAGGGCTCACCCTGCTCGACCGCGCTTCACTCGCCCCCATAGTTCATTACGGAACTGATGTGAAAAAAACAACTTGACAGCGTTTGAGCGCGAATATATGAACTTAGTGCGCAGATAACTCCCATCCTAGTTCATTACGGGAATCAATGGCGGAAACTCCTGTTATTTTGAATGTTCATTTTCAAGCGGCGCCCGGTCACGAGAAGGAATTCGCAACTCAACTGCAGGCTATGGTTGCTCCTACCCACGCTGAGCCGGGATGCGTCATTTATGAATTGCATTTCGATCCTGAGAATCCGGCGAAATTTATGTTCTATGAGATGTTTGCCAGCCAGGCGGCGCTGGACGAGCACATGGCGACTCCGCACGTGAAGCAGTTTCAGGAATATGTCAAAACCAACACCCCGATCGAGTCCCAAACTGTGACCCGGTGGCGCAGCTTACGTTGAGAGGAAGTTGCCGGTGAGCTCAGATCCTTCATACACTCCCCCAAATGAAATGCCGCCCGCGCCCATCCACCGGGTACTGGCGGGGCAAAAGGCGCTCGTGACCGGCGCCAGCAAAGGATTGGGTCAAGCCATGGCGATCGGATTCGCGCAGGCCGGCGCAGATGTACTGGTGAATTACAGCTCGGATGAGAAGGGAGCACGCGAGACGGCGAAGACGATCGAGTCCCTGGGAAGAAAAGCAGTGCTCTTCAAGGCCAATGTGGGTCGTGAGAGCGAAGTCGACGCGATGTTCGACTGCATGTTCAAGACCTTTGGCAGGCTCGATATCTGCGTGCCGAATGCGGCCATCCAGCTCAATGCGAAGGTGGACGAAATGACGCTTCAGCAGTGGCAGGATGTGATGGACGTCAACCTCACCGGTATGTTTTTGTGCGCACGAGAGGCAATCAAGGCGTTCAAGCGCCAGGGGATCGACCGCTCCATCTCGTACGCCTGCGGCAAGCTGATCTTCATGAGCTCGGTGCATGACATCATTCCCTGGGAAGGCCATGCGAACTATGCTGCGGCAAAAGGCGGCCTGATGCTGCTGATGAAAAGCCTGGCGCAGGAAGTGGCCCACCTCCGCATTCGCGTCAACGCCATTTCTCCAGGTGCGATCCGTACTCCTATGAACGTGGAGAAGCTAACTTCTCCGGAAATATTCGAGTCTACGCTCCTCAAGCTGATCCCCGCCAAACGCATCGGCGAACCCAAAGACGTTGCCCGCGCCGCGGTGTGGCTTGCCTCGGACGAGTCCGACTATGTGTACGGCACGACGCTCTACATTGATGGTGGCATGACGCTCTATCCTGGCTTCATCGGAGCGGGGTAGGAAAGGCGGCCGATGAAATTCGCCACGCTTTTCGTTCTGGCATTCTCGACAGCCGCAGGGGCCGCAACCGTTACTGTAACCATCACCGGAACTACGGGTGAGATCCGCGTAGGCGAAGGGCCCATTTTTGGACATCACTCCTACCAACTCATCCCGGGCGGCGTTCCCTTTGTGCTGACGTACACGTTCGACGAGAACAAGGGAAAGCAAAGTGCGCCGGAAGCAGAGAACGGTCTCATCAGGCAATCAGGGATAGAAAGCATTCCTGGCTCCTCTCCGGGGATAAGCGCCGCGCTGCAGATCGGGAGCGACGTCTGGGAATTCGGGTCCTCGACGCGGTCTCAGATGGAGCTGAAAACTTCGCAGAACGAGAGGAGCGCAGAGTTCAACTTCGTCACTCCGGCGGGTGGAAATCGGGTCTCCGCCAGGATTGTGCCCGGCAAAGGCGGCTATTGGCCCAAGAATGGGGATTGGCGTTCGAGTTTTACTACGGAACCATTGGACGGCAGCACCGCCTCGTTCTCTGAAGACAACGACCGGGTTTCGGCACATGGAACGTTGATCCCGATTACCATCACCGTCAATGGAGTGGACATCGACGGCCAATGGCTGAAAGCCACAACGGAAGGCGAAAGAAGGTGGCAGCTTGGCCATCCATCGCCGAAGGGCGGCTACATCGTGGAACAGGTAACCCGCACCATCCTAGGCGCGAGAGCCGACGGATCGGCTGTGACGCCATCCTCGGTTAGCTACTGGCAGGCGTGGCAGGTTCCCGCCGGGGCAGATGCTCCGCGCGATCCTTTGGCAAATTTTTCGGATGCACCCCTGGCCGGCAGCAAGGGCGAAGAAAGCATCACGGCTATCGCGCGGTTTTATGAAGGCCTGACTCTGCCCCCTTCTTTCGCGGCAGGCAAGAGCCCGTATGCCGGGGAGCGGCTTTCTTCTATGGCCGATCCTCACCTTTCCACACAGAACGCCACTCTCCCCATAATTGTGAATAGTAAGCAGCAGTTCTGATTGGGTGAGGAGTTAAGGTATCGATATCCCACCCTTCGCAAAGCACACGAAGGACGGAGCGGCAAGTCGCACCCTGGTCCCCCAACAGAATTGTCGTCTCGACCGGAGTGGAGAGACCTGCAGTTTCCCGTCTTCCTGGGAAGCAGACGGAAGAGCGCAGACGTGTTACGCGTAGGAGGCACAAAATGAGGAACCGGCTTTTTGCGATTTGTTTCAGCCTTTTGTTTGCTGCTTACGCCATGCCTGCTTCGGCGGCGTTGAACCAGCCAGTCAAGACAGCCAGCGGCATGCTGCAAGGCGTTCCGGGTAAAAATCCTTCGGTAACCGCCTTTCTGTGCGTCCCCTATGCGGCGCCAACGATCGGCAATTTGCGATGGCGAGGACCTCAGGCCGTTGCCTCCTGGGC
>JBARKD010000345.1:0-22723 GCA_049800615.1 Acidobacteriaceae bacterium
AAACAGTGCACCGTGCAAAACGATAACCGTTCGTTCACTTTTCCTGTGATGGGCGTCGATCCTTCAATCCAGGAGATTTGGAATCTCGATATCGGGCAGGGACGATTTCTCAATGACGCCGACAACATGCAGCACGCTCTTTATGCCGTAATCGGCTCAGAGGCGCGCGATAAGCTGTTCTCGGGCATGCCTGCGGTGGGCCAAACCATTCGCGTCGACGGCGTCACCTTCGAAGTCGTGGGAGTGGCCGCTCCCCGCATGCAGGAGGCCGACGATAACAATAATCGCCTCGTCTATATTCCCTACAACTCCATGGATGTTCTCAAGGACACCCATTATCTCGACGGGATCTGGCTCGACTCCGCCGGCCTCGATCACGAAAAAATGGAGAAGACAATTCGAGACTCGCTCGCCGAGGCGCACAGTTTCAAACCTGACGACAAGCGAGCCATCTTCCTGTTCGACGCCCAGAAGCAACTCTCGCAGTTTGCCATCATCACCCTGGCACTGAAAGTTCTCTTGGCCTTCATCGGCACTGTCACCCTGGGGATCGGCGGCGTCGGCCTGATGAACATTATGCTGGTGTCGGTAACCCAGCGAACCCGCGAAATCGGAGTGGAAAAAGCCTTGGGCGCGCGCCGTCACGACATCCTTTTCCAATTTCTGGCGGAAGCCATGGTCATCACGGCCGTCGGCGGATTGCTCGGAATTCTTCTTTCCTACGCAGTATCCATTCTTACTGGACGCATCACCTTCTACAGCGCTATGGCCAAACATGCCGAGGCCGCAGACATTCGGCTGATTGTCTCCCCCATGATTCTGATTGTAGCCACCAGCATCCTGGCAGTAGTCGGAGTAATCAGTGGCATCGTGCCCGCCATGCGCGCCGCCAATCTTGACCCTATCGAAGCGCTGCGCTACGAGTAACCGGGTAGTGCGCTATCATCCGTCGCACTCGTGCGTCGAGCCGACACGTCAGTAACGGCTCATCAGGGAGTGGTGCAGTTTGATTGTCATTCCGAACAAGCGCCTTTTGCGCAGTGAGGAATCTGGGCGAGCCGCGCGTTGCGTCGCGATCTTGGCGACGCAATATTCGCGCGTTTGGCTCGCTTCCCTGTCGAACTACACCTCCACCGCTCATCATATGAACCATTGCCTTTACGCATCTCTTCGTTATAATTAAGAAGATTCACGGTGAAGGAGTTCACCGCCAACCGCTGTCCCATTCTTTGAGCCGGGAATAGCTGATGACTCCTGACAAGCGGAACTTGTCACGGAGGCATGGCACCGGCAAGTATCCGCAGAAAAAAGTCGGACATGTTTCATGCCGCGCATTGCTTGGTGATGGCCATGGATTGATTCACTGGAGGTGGATAGCACTCCCGTGAAGTTAGTCCTTGAGGCAGAAAGGAAGCAACGCAACTTGATCAAGTACTTGATGGTTGGAATCGGAGGATTTGCGGGCTCGGTTTTGCGTTTCTGGCTGGGCAGCTATGTCGGCGGCAGGTTCGGCGCCCGATTTCCTTATGGCACTTTCGTCGTTAATATCACGGGCTCTTTTCTGGTCGGAATGGTGTTCGCGATACTGGCCGAGAAAACCTATTGGAGCGCGAATTGGCGTTACCTGATTCCCATTGGCTTTATTGGTGGTTACACAACATTCTCCGCCTTTGAGTACGAGACCTTTCGCCTTTTTCAGGACGGCCAGATATTTACCGCGGCGCTCAATGTCACCCTAAGCGTGGTGATTGGATTTGCTGGCGTGTGGATTGGATCTGTCGCAGGAAGGGCAATCCCTTGAAGATGCATCCGTGCAAGAGTTTAACTTCAGTGGAATACTGATTGGTGCGATTGGACTCCTGTTCAGCGCGCGGACGGTAACGACGGAGGTGGTGAAAGTGCTGACATCTGGACCGGCGAAGAAGGTCGCCATTTATGTCGCGGAAGACCAGCAATATCACGGGAGTGCGGTTTACACCGCGATTCTGGATTTTCTCTTCTTTCGAGGCGTCTCGGGCGCAACCGTGACGCGAGGCATCGCCGGTTTCGGCGCCGACCACCACATGCAGACCACGCGGCTGGTAGACCTCGCCACCCGTTTGCCCGTCAAAGTTGAGTTCATCGAGAATGCGCAGAAAGTAGAGGAACTGCTGCCCAAGCTGCAGGCGATGGCCGGCTCCGGCTTGATTGAAATGCACGACACAACTATCGTGAAGCCAGCTCAGACAAAAAAAGAGCAGGCCTCTGCAATTGAGAAACCCGCACTCAAGAGTGAGAGCAAGGCTAAATTGATGCGGATCTATGTCGGTGAAAACGACAAGTGGAACGACAAGCCTCTGTACGACGCCATCGTCCGCGCTTTGCGCGCCCACGACATTGCCGGCGTAACCGTTTATCGTGGCATCCTCGGCTACGGTGCGAATCGTAGGATCCACAAGGATGCTGCACTCAGTCTTTCCCACGACCGTCCAATTTTGCTTTCCATTGTTGACACGGAAGAAAAGCTCAAAGCATTCATGCCGCTCCTGGATCAGATGGTGCAGCAGGGCTTGGTTGTACTTTCCGACGTCGACGTCATCAAGTACACGCATAACTATGAAAAGAATGAACGCCGAGAGGAGACCCGGGCATGAAACTCGAAGGCAAGGCCAGGATGTTGCGCATTCATTTCGGCGAGGACGACAAGTGGCATGGCAAACCTCTTTATCAGGCCATCGTGGAGAAATGCCGGGAACTCGATATTGCCGGAGCCACCGTATATTGCGGTATCGAAGGATACGGCGCCAGCACGCTGATACACCGTGCCCACCTGCTCCGATCTTCCGATCGCCCCATCATGGTCTCAGTCGTCGATACCCAGGAGAACATCGGCAAGCTCCTGCCTGCGTTGGATCACATGGTAGCCGACGGCCTGATCGCCATGTCCGAGGTGGAGGTAATCAAGTACGTGCATCAAGAGGGGTTTCGCTCTCCCGCAACATAGAGGCTTGACGAAATATAGCTGCCCGAAAAACCTCGCCCAACATGCGGCGTCCCAACCTCGCGCGCAGATGAGTGTCGACGAGTGTCAGGGTAGAACCCAACTCTGAGAATTTCCTTCCACTTCCGCTCCGGCAGCGGAGACCGCGCTGATCTCGCCGGCCATCGACATCTGGCTGTGGTAGCGGTCAACGATGGAAATCCGATCAGGCACCCCGGTCTTGTGCAGAATGCGGTGAATGTGATTCTTCACGGTGTGCTCGGAAAGATGCAGGCGCCCCGCAATCTCCTTATTAGTAAGCCCGAAACAGATCAACTCCACCAGTTGCTGCTCCCGGCGGCTGAGCCCGTGTCGGCTGCGAGTGCGCAGATTCTGACGAATCGTAAGCTGCTGCGAGGCGCAGCGGAATAACATCGCGGTAAAACAAGGCGGGCACACCGCCTCCCCGGAGGCTACCGCGCGGATTGCGCTGACCACTTCGGCAGCCGAGGCTTCTCGCAGCACGTATCCCGCCGCGCCCTCCCGGACCGCCAGCAAGAAGTTTTCCTCTTTTGGTTCCATTCCCACCATGACCATATTCGCCTTCACCAGACTTTCGCGAATGCGCCGGAGAAGGTGGGGTTGCGCCAGCCCGATGCCGAAGGAATCAAGCAGGACGACTTGCGGCTGGCAGGCGACCACTTCCGCCAGCGCCTCCGGGGAATAGCCGCAAGCTCCCACGACGAGGACGTTGCAGCGCTTGCCGAGAATGCGAATCAGGGCTTCTCGCAGTAGGCGGTTCTCGCAAAGCAGAAATACTCTGGTTTCATCGCTGGACACTGTGAACCTGCTCTCCGCTACGACTTCATTGTCAAAGTATTCATGTACATCATTTCATCACCAGCAACAAGGTCAGCTGTGCTCTCCGAGGGCAGACTTTTGGACAGGGACGCCAAATCGGGAAACAACCACTCCTCGCCAGGGATGACCTTTAGGAATGGGCCGCTTTTGATCCCAGGACTAATCATTCCACCCCTGCCCACAACCTATCTTTCGCATCAGGAAAACAGAAGACCCTATGGCTCTCTTTTGAACCTTGTGGCCTTTGCCCGCGCAGAAGATACTTCGCAGGCGAGGACAATCTGGTGAAACGTGTGCGAGTGCTGGTCGCCAACCGGCCGCGTCTTATGCGGGAAATGGTTCTGGCCACGATTGCCGACCAGCCCGACATCGAAATTGTGGGAGATGTCGAACTCTCCCCAAATCTCACGGAGCTGGTCGAGCAGGTGCGGCCGGACGTGCTCATCGTAGCCCTGGACGAGCGGCAGGCGCCGGCAGGCGAATGCGGATTCCTGCTCGGCCGCTACCCGGGGATGAGAATTCTGGCGCTGGCACCGGAGCAGAACCGCGGAGTGCATTACTGGGCCATTACCGATATTCGCACCCAGGCAGTCGAAAGCTCGGAGGCTGGAATACTGAGCGCGCTGCGGGGCGCTCCATCCGTGGTGGGCGCGACTCGGGCCTGAGTTTTGAATTCGTCTGCGCTTTTATGGTTGCAAAGTTCTTGCACTCGCCCCTGTAAGCGAGGTGGCGAAGCTGCAGGTTATGGCAGGGATGCTGGAGCCTACGATGTCAATCCCGCAAACGATTTCGAGCACGCCTCCCGAGCCGCATGTCGATGCAAAGTGGTACGCCGCCTACACCTGGGCCCATCATGAAAAGCGTGTAGCCGAGCAGCTGAGGCATCGCCAGATAAGCAGCTTTCTTCCTCTTTACCGCTCCATTCATCGCTGGAAGGACCGGCGCAAGGAAGTTGAGCTGGCATTGCTTCCCAGCTATGTTTTCGTGCAACTGGTATTAAAGGATCGGGTGCGAGTGCTGGAGATTCCCGGTGTGGTGCACATCGTCAGCGCTGGTGGTGTTCCCGTGCCCCTGGCAGAACATGAGATTGAATCGCTTCGGCGGGGCATGGAAGGCAGTTTGAAGATGGAACCCCATCCCTATTTGCAGCCGGGCCGGCGGGTGAGAGTGCGCAGTGGACCCATGGCGGGGCTGGAAGGAATTCTGCTTCGGCGCAAGGAAGGGCTGAGGCTGGTGGTTTCCATTGAGATTCTCATGCGAGCGGTAGCGGTCGAAATCGATGAGGCCGACGTCCGGGCTTGCCTGTAGCGTGTCTGCCGCACAAGCGATAAAAAAGCTAATGAAAAATTTGACGCGCAGATGGCGGGCGGCGGCATTGCTGGTAGCAGCTTTCGGGCTCAGCCCGTTGCCGAGTGCCCAAACCAGCCCGCAAGCGCCCCAAACCACCCGTGCCGCACAGGAGGCGGAGCAACGCGTCTCGCTATCGGCCACCGCCATCACACAGATTCTGCGCAACGAACCCGGATTGCTGCTTGCGGTGAAGAAAGCGCTGGTGCGCAAGGCATACGAGCAGGGACGGCTTCTCGACCCCGACGAACTGACCGATGAGGCCCTGTTTCAGTTATTGCATGAGGACAACAATGCCCGCATTCTGGCCACGCGTGAAATCGAAGATCGACGCTACATCCTGGTCAAGCCAACCACCCGCGAGTTACGGCAGACCCTGGATCGCAATCGCGCTTCCGCCGAGCAACGCCACGCGGCCGCCCGGGCAGAAGAAAAAGGAACCGCAAGCAACCAGGAAAGCCAGTACTGGTCAAATCATGGCAGCGCTCCAGACCGGGGGCGTGAAGCCAGGCCCGAAGCTTCGGACGAGATCGAGAGCTTCCCGCCGGACTCGCCTCAGTTGGAATTGGATCAGAGCCGCACGCCCGGTCTTGCCGAAATAGAACCTCTGGCGCCCGACTCAATGCAAAGTTTGCCCGCCGAAGCTGACCCGTCGCAGCCCCCAAGTTCCAGCGACTCGCCAGAGGTGTTGAAGGCGAGCTTGAAAGAGGACTCCCAACCCCGCGGGGGCTCCTCAAACTTCGAAGGATCAGAGACCAGGTCAACCGCGGGGCTGTCGTCTGACTCGCGAAACCCTGATTCCGGAAATCTGGACTGGCGCAATTCCGATTGGCAAAACTCTTCCTATAATTCGCGAAATGCAAATGATTCCCGAAATCCCAACTTTGCCAATCGCACTCCAGGCCGTGAGAGGTATCTGCGGAAACCGTTCGAGGAAAGCGAAGATCGTGCCGGTATGCGGCGGCAGCCGAATCCCTACGCCAGCATACCTTCGCTCTATGACCTTTATCAGCAAGTCTCCAGGCAGACTCCCGTGGCGCGGCGCTTTGGTTTAGAGGTCTTTCAGAACGGCACGGGAAATTTTGACCGGCTTCCCATGGATGTGCCCGTTGGTCCCGATTACGTGCTCGGACCGGGCGACGGATTGAACATCGAAATCTGGGGCAGCGTTTCAGAGCGCCTGCAGCGGCTGGTGGACCGTCAGGGAATGCTGACGCTGCCAGAGACCGGGGGCGTGCAGGTTGCCGGCAAAAGCCTCGGAGAAGTACAGCATTTAGTCCTGACTGCGCTGCGCACCCAGTATCGCGATGCGCAGGCCGATGTCTCCCTGGCACGGTTGCGAAACGTGCGGGTTTATGTCGTCGGAGATGTGGTGCGCCCGGGAGCGTATGACGTAAGCGCCCTCTCGACGCCCTTCAACGCGCTCTATCTTGCTGGAGGGCCTACGGCGCGGGGCTCGATTCGGATGCTCCGTCACTACCGGGGCAGCCAACTGGTGGAAGCGATGGATGTCTACGACCTGTTACTGCATGGGGTTCGCCGGGGCGGTCAGGGCCTTCAAGCCGGAGACACGATTCAGGTTCCGCCGCTGGGCCCTGAAATCACAGTGGAAGGGATGGTGCGGCGTCCGGCGATTTATGAATTAAACGGGGAAACCAGGCTGGCCGAGATTCTCGAACTGGCGGGCGGAGTGCTCACTTCTGGCACGTTGCGCCATATCGAGGTCGAGCGCGTGCTCGCCCATCAGAGCCGGACCATGCTGCAGCTGGACCTGCCCGAAGAGAACAATGAAGAGAATACTCAGGATAAGGCAAATCAAACGCTGGCGGACTTCGAGGTGCAGGATCGAGACAAGATTCTCATCTCTCCCATCCTCCCCTATAGCGAAAAGACCGTCTATCTCGACGGTCACGTCTTTCATCCCGGCAAGTACGCCTATCACGACGGGATGCGCCTTACCGACCTCATTCATTCCTACAGCGACCTGCTTCCTGAACCAGCCGGCGAGCATGCGGAGATCATCCGTCTGAATCCGCCGGACTACAACCCGGTGGTGCTGGCCTTTAATCTTTCGAGCGCGATGGCGGGAAAGGACGAAAACCTGTCCCTTAAGCCCTTCGACACGGTGAGAATATTTGGGCGCTTCGATTTCGAAGCTCCCCCGCTGGTCACGGTCAGCGGAGAGGTAAGGCATCCCGGCGACCATATCACGAATGGGAAGATGTATTTGCGGGATGCGATTTTCCTCGCTGGAGGGCCCACTCCCGATGCGGCGCTTTCCGACGCACAACTGATCCGGAAGATGCGTGACGGGAAACTGCATGTCATCAGCGTCGACCTCGACAAAGCTTTGAGCGGGGATCCGAAAGACAATATCGCGCTCGATCCCATGGATCGGATCTTCATCCACAAGAATCTCGCCAAGGCCGATCCCGCCTCGGTGAAAATCGAGGGCCAGGTAGCCCAGCCCGGCAAATATCCTCTTGGCGAAAACATGACTGCTTCGGCGCTGGTTCGCCTTGCCGGCGGCTTGAACAGGGGCGCCTACCTGCAAACCGCCGATCTTACCCGCTACGAGATTCGACAAGGATCGGGGATCGTAGGCGAGCATTCCACCTTTGCCCTGGCTCGCGCCCTGGCGGGAGACCCCGACACCGATGTGCGTCTGCGCGACGGAGATGTGCTCACCATTCGTGAACTTTCCGGATGGAACGATGTCGGCGCCACCGTGGCGGTGAAAGGTGAAGTATTGCATCCGGGGAGCTACGGGATTGAGGATGGCGAGCGCCTTAGTTCCATTCTAAGTCGCGCCGGCGGATTCGCACCCGGCGCCTATCCCTACGGAATCGTTTTTGAGCGCGTGCAGGTGAGAAATCTCGAGCAGGCAAATCGGGACGAACTGGTCCGGCAGGTGCAACTCGATGGCAACAACCTATCACTCATTCCTGAGTCAGGCCCGGACGAGAAGGTGGCGAAAGAAGCGGCCCTCAATCAATGGCACGCGGCACTCGAGAAGCTGCAAAGCGTGCCGCCCAGCGGACGGCTGGCGATTCGCATCGGCAACGACATACGCCGCTGGGCGAATACCTCCGCCGACATTCCGGTGCGCGCCGGGGATGTGATCTACATCCCGAAGAAGCCCAATTTCGTAATGGTCGACGGCTCGGTCTACAACCCGACTGCGGTGGCTTACCGGCCGGGAAAAGGCGCGGGCTGGTACCTGCAGCAAGCGGGCGGTCCTACCAACATGGCTAACAAGAAAGCGATCTTCGTGATTCGCGCCGACGGCTTTGTGGCCGGCGGCTCGGGCGGAGTGCTTTCCGGCGGAGTCCTGCACACCGCCCTCGAACCCGGCGATCTGGTCATGGTGCCGGAGAAGGCCTACAGCGGCACCACCAAGTGGAAAGCCACTCTCGAATCGGCGCAACTCGCCTATGCGGTAGGCATCGCCGTCCAGGTGGCGCGAGGCTTCTGAGCCATCTGTTCATTCCTAGGCATGCGGCTCGTCGCATTTTCTCTTTTCGTCTTAGCCTTCGTAGCCACTTCAGGACTGGCGATATGGGCCCAAGACGAAGACGGGTACAGAAGCGAGATCGGCCCAGCATCTGGGCGCGACTTGGGTAACAACCGGAGCGGCGATCGGCGTAACGATCCAGGCGCAGATCCGGGCAGCGACCCGGGAAATGATCCGGAGAATCGATTGATTCTCCCCTTCGCCGAACATCTTATGAGAGATCAGCAAAATTTCTGGAATGCTCCCCGGCACCTCCACGTCAAGGACCTTCACTGGATTGCCCCGCTTGCCGGCATCACCGCCGCCTTCGTGGCCAGCGACAGCTGGATTTCGAAGCAGGTTCCGGCCAACTTCGTGCGCAGCAGCAAAACCGTATCGGATTTTGCCGCATATTCGCTGGTGGGGTTGAGCGCAGGGTCTTTCCTTTGGGGCCGGATGCGCAGCGACGACCATCTTACCGAGGCAGGACTCCTCACCGGCGAAGCCGCAATCAACTCCACCGCGACCGCCTATCTTTTGAAAGAGGCGTTCCGGCGAGAGCGTCCCTACCAGGGCACCCAGCAGGGAACGTTCTTTCAGGGCGGCAGTTCCTTTCCTTCAGAACATTCCGCGGTTGCCTGGTCGGTCGCGAGCGTGTGGGCGCATGAATATCCCGGCACGTTGAGCCAGGCTCTGGCTTATGGGCTCGCCTCCGCGGTGACCCTCACCCGCGTGACCAGCAAACAGCACTTCGCCTCTGACGCCCTCGTGGGGAGCGTTCTCGGCTGGTACTTCGGACGGGAAGCCTATCGCGCCCATCACGATGTCGATCTCGGCGGGGCAGCCTGGGGCAGCTCCTTCGATTCCGATCTTCCGAAAGATGTTGTGCCTGAAGGTCGCAGGACAGAGGGTCGCAGGACAGAAGACCTCGGCTCATCGTACCTTCCCATCGACAGCTGGGTGTATCCGGCGTTTGACCAACTCATCGCGCTCGGCCTGATTCAGAGTGCCTACGTCGGACTTCGTCCCTGGACTCGCCTCGAGTGCACCCGTCTTCTCGCCGAAGCGACAGAAGCAGACGAAGTGGAAAATCAGAAAGATCGCCCGGCTCGCGCGCGGGAGGTCGAGAAGACACTCGCGGCGCTGGCCGAGGAATTCGCGGCCGAGTCTCATCGTCTGGATGGAGCCGCGAATCTGGGCGTGAGCCTCGATTCCGTCTACGCACGAACGACCTCGATTGCCGGCACTCCGCTGCGCGACGGCTATCATTTCGGCCAGAGCCTGGTCAACGATTACGGGCGCCCGTATGCGCAGGGGTTTAATGCAGTTTCCGGCGTCACCACTCATGCGGAAGCGGGGCCGTTTTCCGTCTCCTTGCAAGCGGAGTATCAGCACGCACCAGCGGTGGCCTCCGAACCGCTGACGGTGCTCGAAGCCACGGCCGCGGCAGATTCGACGCTGCCTTTGCCCAACGGCGTGGGCGAGATCAGCCGCTTTCGGCTGCTCCAGGGCGCGGTAGGACTCACCTTCAACGGCATTGAATTCTCCTTTGGCCAGCAGAGCCTTTGGCTCGGGCCGGGCCGCGCTGGACCATTTCTGTTCAGCGACAACTCTGAGCCCATGACCATGCTGCGCATCGATTCGGTTTCGCCCTATGAAGTTCCGCTGCTCTCGCGTATCCTCGGTCCGGTTCGCTCAGAGTTCTTCCTGGGACGCCTGTCGGGCCAGAGCTGGGAGTTCTCGCCACCCCAGTTATTTGGTCCTAACCTCCCGTCGCAACCGTTTCTGCACGGCACAAAATTCAGCTTTCATCCCACCCCGAACCTCGAGTTTGGCATGGGCTTCACCGCGCAATTCGGCGGGACGGGCAATCCCTTCACCTGGAATAGTTTTCTCAAAACCTTTTATTCGCATTCCGGCGTCAGCAGCGTAAATCCCGCCAAGCGCCTCTCCGAATTCGATTTCAGCTACCGCATTCCCGGCCTGCGAGACTGGCTGCAGGTCTATACCGATTCCATGGTGATCGACGAATATTCGCCGATCGGTTCGACCCGGCCGGCGATCAATCCCGGCCTCTACTTTCCCCGGATGCCGAAGCTGCCTAATGTCGATTTGCGCCTCGAAGGCGTGACCGACGATCTGAACCTTCCCGCGCACTTTGGCGCGGGCTCATTTTATTCAGATGTGCGCTACCGCTCCGGCTACACCAACAACGGGAACCTGATTGGAAGCTGGGTGGGGCGTCAGGGACGAGGGGAACAGGGCTGGCTCACCTACCGTGTCTCCCCGCGAAAAAGCGTGCAATTTGGCTATCGCCACAACAGCGTAGACAAGGTTTTTCTCGCAGGCGGCGGTCTGCGCGATCTGACCCTGCGCGCCGACTGGGCCCTGTCTCATGAGCTTGGCGTAGGCGTCGTTTTCCAGCAGGAGAGCTGGCATTTCCCCGTGTTGCTTCCGGCCCCCCGGTCCGATGTGATTGCGTCATTTCAACTCACCCTCGTTCCCGGAAGAAAGCGCAAGTACGGGAACTAAGCCGGCCATAAATGAGCCCGACGTCCGAAATGCCGCGGGCTTTCGTACCGCTCACGATGCAGGAAAGCCCGTTGCACGAAATTCCGTTGCACGAAATTCCGATCAGCGACCGGCGCGCCGGGCAGGCTGAGCGTCTGCGGCTTTTGTGGGAGCATCGCCAGCTGCTCGCTCGTGCCGGCGCACTCGGCCTCGTAGCCTCGGCGCTGCTCGCGTTCCTGATTCCCCGCTCCTACACCTCAACCACCCAATTGATGCCGCCCGATAGCCAGTCCAACTCGAGTCTTGCCATGATGGCCTCCATGGCGGCAAAAAGCGCGGGCGGCCTGGGTTCGATGGCCGCCGATTTCCTGGGAGTCAACAGTACGGGCGCGCTGTTTGTTGGCATCCTGCGCAGCGACACCGCGCAGGTCCGGCTGGTTGACCAGTTCGACTTGAAGAAAGTGTACGGCAAGAGCTTCGAGCAGGACGCGCGCTCCAGCCTCGACCAGCGCACCCTCATCTCCGAGGACCGCAAGAGCGGCATCATCAGCATCAGCGTCACTGATCGCAGTTCGCAGCGCGCCGCCGCCCTGGCCCGGGCCTATGTCGACCAGCTGAATTCCTTGATCGCGGAGTTGTCCATCTCGTCGGCGCATCGCGAGCGCGTGTTTCTCGAGGAGCGGCTCAAGGTCGCCAAACACGATCTCGACCAGGCTTCCAACGAGCTGGCGCAATTCTCCAGCCAGAACAGCTCAGTCGACGTTCAAACCATGGGCAAAGCCGCGCTGGACGCGGCCGGCCGGGTGGCCGGCGAATTGATTGCCGCGCAATCCCAACTGGAAGGCCTGCGCCAGATCTATAGCGACAATAACTCCCGCATCCGCTCGCTCGAGGGCCGTATCTCGGAACTCAGGAAGCAGCTGGAAAACTTGGATGGAACCGGCGTCACGGCAGGCCTGCCGCTCCCGGTCCCTGCCACCGGCATGCCCGTCAGCGATGTTCCGGTGAACGATCTTCCTGTGCACGACATTCCCGCAAACGACATGCCCTATCCCAGCCTGCGCAACCTGCCCTGGCTGGGAGTGAAATATGCGGATTACTACCGGCGGGCAAAAATCCAGGAAACCGTCTATCAGCTGCTAACCGAGCAGTACGAGCTGGCAAAAATCCAGGAGGTCAAAGAAACTCCCGTGGTCAAGGTGCTGGACCAGCCGAAAGTTGCGGAGAGAAAATCCTCTCCCCCGCGCATGCTGATCACGCTGCTTGGAACTCTTGTGGCTCTCGGCGCAGCCCTGGTCTGGGTAGTGGGCGAGGCTGGCTGGCAGGCGGGAAATCCACGAGATCCGCTCAGGATTCTCGCTCAGGAGGTGGCCTTCCACCTGGTAGCGACGCTGAAGGCGCGGACCCAGTCCCTGCCTTTGCCGTGGCGCGCCCGACGCAATGCACAGCGGGAAAGTCAGGCGCCGGCAGACGAACTCATGGACCACCGCGCCTCAACCAACCCCGGCAATCGAGAACTGCAGGGGATTACAGATCCTTGATTACCGATCATTCATGACGGCCTCTCCCAAACTTTTTAACCTTAACTTTTTGGCCTCGAAACCTTGAAACTTTGCCCATGGCGGAAACTTCTTCCAATCAGAGTTTGCATTTATTAAGCGGCCCTCTGCTGGCGCGCAACGCGCTCTGGAATCTTCTGGGTGGCGGCGCGCCGCTGCTGGTGGCGGTTTTCTCCATCCCCTTGCTGATTCGGGAGCTGGGCAAGGAGCGCTTCGGCGTGCTGGCGCTGGTGTGGGCGCTGATTGGTTATGCCGGCGTCTTTGATCTTGGAGTGGGGCGCGCGCTCACGCAATTGGTCGCGAGAAAGCTGGGCGCAGGCGAGCAGCGCGAAGTTCCCAGCCTGGCCCGCACTTCTCTGCTGCTGATGCTGGCCTTAGGAGTGGTTGGGGCCGTGGCCATAATCCTGATCTCGCCGTGGCTGGTGCGGCACGCCTTGCAAATACCTGCACCGTTTCAGAGCGAGGCCGTGCGCTCCTTTTACCTGCTCGGGCTCTCCCTTCCCCTCGTCATCACCACCGCCGGCCTGCGCGGAGTGCTCGAAGCGCATCAGCGTTTCGCGCTCAGCAACGCCTTGCGGATCCCGATGGGAGTCTTTACCTTTCTCGGCCCCTTGCTCGTCTTGCCCTTCTCGCGCAGCCTGGTCCCGATCGTAGCCATACTCCTTCTGGGACGGCTCCTCGGCTGTGGCGCTTATCTGTGGAGCTGCCTGAAAGTGATTCCGCTCATGGCGGAGCGTGGCCCTCTGGAGGGCTCCTATATCCTCGTTCTGCTTCGCTTTGGCGGCTGGATGACGGTCACCAACCTGGTAAGCCCGCTGATGATCACGCTCGATCGCTTTCTGATCGGGGGCCTGCTCTCGATTGCCGCAGTCACTTACTACGTGACGCCTTTTGAAGTTGTCACCAAACTCCTGCTGGTGCCCGTGGCCCTGATGGGAGTTGTGTTTCCCGCGTTTTCGACGGCGAGTGCGCAGGATCGGGCCTCCGCCGCTCTGTTATTTGACCGGAGCATACGCTGCGTTTCAATGGCGCTGTTTCCCATCGTTTTACTCATCGTTGTTTTTGCCCATGACGGTTTGAAGCTTTGGCTGGGGAGTGAGTTCGCGCAGCACAGCACCCGGGTTCTGCAATGGTTGGGCGTCGGAGTTTTTATCAATAGTTTGTCGTGTATCCCCTTCGCGTTTCTGCAGGGTCTCGGGCGACCCGAGTTGACTGCAAAGCTGAGCCTGATCGAATTGCCTCTTTATTTGCTGACGGTATGGAGCCTGACCAAACACCGAGGGGTGGAGGGGACTGCGATGGCCTGGACCCTGCGCATGGCGGTCGATGCCACGTTACTATTCTGGTTGTCCGCGCGGGTCGCCCCGGAAGCGGCGCCTGGCGTCCGGCGAACCGGTGTCATGGTATCGGCGGCAACCGCCGTTTTGTGCCTCGCCATGGCGCTTCCCGGCTTCGAATCGAAGATCACCTTCCTGGTCCTGGCGCTGGCCGGTTTCGCAGCCGTCGCCTGGCGTCCAATCGCGCGCTCGGCGGGCTGGCTCCTGGCGCAGAGAACACTCCGGGCGTCTCAGCTCTTTCCTTAAGAAAATCGTCTATCGTCTTAACAAGAATCATCATGCCTGCCTTGATGGAGGATGTCCGCCGGGACTGGCAACAGCAAATCATCGGCAGTGCTTCATGTGTTCTGCTTTTTCTGTGCATGGTATTTCCCACCGTTCCCAAATTAGCTCTGTTGAAAGCATTCCTGCTGGCAGTCGTGCTTTTAGCCATCGCGCTCGAATACTTTACGACCGGCCGCGCCCAGTTGGATGACCGAGTCGCCCTTTGGACGCTGAGCCTGACCATCGTCGGTTTCTTTTTCGTGATCCGGGGACTGCTGGCGGGCAATCTGGGCGCTTCCGCCGGCCTGAGCGTGCACGTTCTGTGGCCGGCTGTGTTTACTCTGTGGATGGCCGGACTGGCGGGGAGGCGCATGTTGTCGGGCGTCCATCGGACCGTTGTCGTCGCCACCCTGTTTATCGGACTCTACGGCTGCTTCTATTTGCTGACCGAGCTTGGAATTCTGCCCGACATTGGATTGGCCTCCACGCTCTCGTTCGGCTGGGAGCTGCAGGCATTCGGCGCGCATGAAGGTTATACCCAGATGGCGCTCGCGGGAATGAACTCGCTTCCCTTCCTGATGCCTTACGTCATGGCAAGCCTCGCCCTCCCCTCCGCCAAGCCAGGACGTGAACGATTCTGGCAGATAGTGGCATGGACTGCCTGCGGCTTTGGCTGGTTTACCGTCCTGGCCGCCGGAAGGCGTGCCTTGCTGCTGGTTATGTTCCTGAGCCCGCCGCTGATCCTGATCGTTCGCCGCTTTCAGCCTGCAGCCGAGAGGCTTTCGAACCGGCGTTCCGTAACCGCGTTCTGCCTGGTTTTCGCCCTGGTCATGGTGCTCCTGTTTGCTGGTTTAAGTTCGATCTATGACTTCGATCTCTATGGCGTGTGGGATCACTTCGCCACCAGTGTCGATCTTAGCGCGCAGACCGCGGACTCGCACGCAACCGAACGCCGGCAGCAGGTGATTGCGCTCTCCCGTGGCTGGCTGGATAAACCTCTTCTGGGCGCCGGGCTCGGCGCTAGCGCGCTCGGATCGATCCGTTCTGAAACCACGCCCTGGGCCTACGAGCTTTCTTATCTGGCGCTCCTGTTTCAGACCGGCTTGCTGGGTTTCGCAGCCTATGCCGCAGGCGTGTGCTGGATATTTCTGCGCGGGCTTAGGATCGTCCACGAAGGCGGCCAGCTTGCACAAATGATGATCCCCATGCTCATCGGTTGCAGCGGCTTGTTGATTTCCAATGCCACGAACCCGTACCTGGCGAAGTTCGACGCCCTGTGGATGCTCTTTCTTCCCTTGGCGGTCGTGAATTACCGGCTCTGCGGGTTTTCCAATTTACGAAATAGCATCAACCGATAAACGATAAACGCTAAACAATTATCGGCTCGTTGCTGCTCTTCCCCATCCTGATCATCGTCATCCTGAACCTGACCAGGCCCACAACTAACCAGGCCCACACCGATGCTTCCCACTCTCGATATTATTCTCGTGAACCGCAACTCCGGCGGTGCGCTCCTCGAGTGTTTAACTTCCGTGGCGCACGTGGAGAATACCACCTTCATCCTTCGCCGGGTTTGCCTGGTCGATGACGCTTCGACCGACAACTCCGCCGCGCCTTGCGCGGAGCTGCCCCTGCCGCTTGAAATCTTGCGCAATCCGGAGCACGCCGGCTACGGAGCATCCTGCAATCGTGGCGCGGAAACCAGTACGGCCGACTACATCCTGTTTCTCAACACCGACTGCACGCTGTTTGCCGGCTCGCTCGAGCTGCCGCTCGCCTACATGGAACAGGCGGCGCAGGCTCGCGTCGGCATTGTAGGAATTCAGCTGCTCGATTCCGACGGCCGAACCAGCCGTTCCTGCGCCCGCTTCCCCACCGTTCGGCGAATGATTTCGACGGCGCTCGGCCTGGACCGCGTTTTTCCCTCCCTGTTTCCCAGCCATCAGATGAAGGAGTGGGATCACCTGGAAACTCGCGAGGTCGATCAGGTGATTGGAGCTTTCATGCTGGTGCGCCGGGCCTTATTTGAGCGGCTGGGAGGGTACGACGAGCGCTTCTTCGTCTACATGGAAGATTTGGATTTCTCCCTCCGCATGCGCCGTCTCGGCTGTCGCAGCATTTATCTGGCATCGGCCAAAGCGATGCACAAGGGTGGCGAGAGCGCCCGCAAAGTGCAGGCCGAAAGCCTCTTTTTTGGAATGCGCAGCCGCATACAGTATGCCTGCAAGCATTTCGGCGCGCTCGGCGGCTCGATCGTCGCTCTTTGTGTTCTGTTACTGGAACCCCTCTCACGCCTGGCCTTGGCAGCTGCGCGCCGCTCGCCCGCCCAATTCACCGCTGTTGCCGGGGCTTACGCAAGGCTTTGGGCTGAACTGCTCTCGGGCAGATTATGCCGCAACATCCTGAGCCGCACTCTGCGCCAGGAGTCATGCCCGGAATCATCCCAGGAATCATGGCAGGAGTCATGGCAGAGACCAATCGCCAGGCGCGGGCTTCAGGAAAATACCGGCGCGGACCACCACCGCGGCTCGATGGGCGCTGCAACCGAGGCCGGCATCCGCTCCCAAACAGGCAATCAAAGAGGCAATCGATGAAGGCGGTCATTCTTGCCGGCGGCCTGGGCACTCGCATCAGCGAAGAAAGCCATCTGCGTCCGAAGCCCATGATCGAAATCGGCGGCAAACCCATTCTCTGGCACCTGATGAAGATCTACTCCGCCGGCGGCGTGCACGACTTCGTCATCTGCTGCGGCTACATGGGATACATGATCAAGAGTTACTTCGCCAACTACTTCCTGCACGTCTCCGACGTGACCTTTGACGTGGCGCAGAATCGCATGGAGGTTCTCGAGAACGGAGCCGAGCCCTGGAAGGTGACGCTGGTCGATACCGGCAACGACACCATGACCGGCGGCCGGCTGAAGCGGGTCCGCAAATATCTTGGCGAAGAAGACTTTTTCTTTACCTACGGCGACGGCCTGGCCGATATCAACCTCGACTGCCTGCTCAATTTTCACCGCCGTCAAAAGGTCCTCGCGACCGTCACCTCCGTCCAGCCCCCGGGGCGCTTTGGAGCCCTGGTTACCAATGAAAACCGGGTTCTCAGCTTCAAGGAAAAACCCGAGGGCAACGGCTCGATCAACGGCGGCTTCTTCGTGCTCTCCCCGGCGGTGATCGACCAGATTGAAGGGGACAGCACGGTCTGGGAGGGCGAGCCTCTCGAGCAACTCGCCCGCGCCGGCCAGCTCGCCGCCTACCCGCACCAGGGTTTCTGGCAGCCCATGGACACGCTGCGCGACAAAAACCAGCTCGAGGCTTTGTGGAATTCCGGCAAAGCTCCGTGGAAAGTGTGGAATTGAACCCGGAATTCTGGCGCAACAAGCGAGTATTGCTCACCGGCCACACCGGCTTCAAAGGCAGCTGGCTCTCCCTTTGGCTGCAGAGCCTCGGAGCCGAACTCGCCGGTTATTCCCTCCCGCCGCCGACCGAGCCGAGCCTCTACCTCCTGGCTGGAGTCGAGGAGGGCATGCAGTCGATCCGCGGAGATATTCTCGACCTCCAGCATCTGCGCCGCGTGGTAGGCGAATTCCAGCCTCAAATCGTCTTCCACATGGCCGCTCAATCGCTGGTACGCCGCTCCTACGACGATCCGGTGGGCACATTTTCCACCAACGTGCTGGGTACGGCCCATGTCCTTGAAGCGGTGCGCTCCGAGCCTCGGGTTCAGGCTGTGGTCATCGTCACCAGCGACAAGTGTTACGAGAATGGTGACTGCCAGGCCAACGGTGACGAGAAGCGCGGCTACCCGGATCAGCGTCGCGAAAATCAGCGTTACGAAAATCATGATGACGAGGATCATGATCACGAGGATCTCGGGCGTCAGCGGGCTTTTCGCGAAGGCGACCGTCTGGGCGGCTTCGATCCCTACTCGAGCAGCAAGGCTGCGGCCGAGCTGGTTACCGCCGCTTTTCGCCAATCTTTTTTCAGCTCCGCTGAAAGAAGCTCTGCCACCGGCATTGCCTCGGCTCGCGCCGGCAACGTGCTCGGCGGCGGAGACTTTGCTCCCGGCCGGCTCATTCCCGATGTCATGCGCGCCGCGATCCGTGGCGAAGAGCTCTTGATTCGAAATCCGCATGCCGTCCGTCCCTGGCAACACGTGCTCGATCCTTTGTCTGGGTATCTCATGCTGGCGGAGAAACTCTGCGCCGACCCGCACCAGTTCTCCGAAGCCTGGAATTTCGGCCCTGACCCGGCCGGCGCTTTATCCGTCTCAGCCGTTCTTGACCGTCTTCGTAGTCTGTGGGGACCGGCTATCGCCTGGCGCGTCGATGGAAAAGATCATCCCCACGAAGCCGCACATCTGAGCCTGGACTCGGCCAAAGCAAAAAGCCGGCTGGGGTGGACGCCGCAGTGGAATCTCAAGGTTGCGCTGGAGGCAACCGTACGATGGTACAAAGCGTATCAAGCCCATCAGGATCAAGCCCATCACGATCTGCGCGGGCTGGCACAGGAACAGATTCAGTCGTTCCAGTCTCAGTCGTTCCAGATTCAGTCGTTGCAGATTCAGTCGCTTTAGAGCGCAGCGATGTCGCCTGCGACTTCCCCCCGGCAAGCTTGCCCGGTTGCCGTTTTTGTGGCGCGAGGCTCTGGCACACGTTTGCCGATTTGGGTATGTCTCCCCTGTCCAATTCATTCCTTCGGCCCCATCAATTGAACCAGATGGAGCCCTTCTACCCGCTTTGCGTTCGGGTATGCGCGAAATGTTTTCTGGTGCAGCTCGAGGAGTTTGAGCGTCCGGAAAAAATCTTCGGAGACTACGCCTATTTTTCCTCGTATTCAGAATCCTGGCTGCGGCATGCTCGCGATTATTGCAATGACATGGCGGATCGATTGCGCTTGAGCGCGGACAGCCTAGTCGTCGAGGTCGCAAGCAATGACGGCTACCTGCTGCAATACTTTCAAAAACGGGGAATCCCCGTGCTGGGGATCGAGCCTGCCCGCACCGTCGCCCTGGCCGCCCGCGAAAAGGGGATTCCTACGCTCGAGAAATTTTTCGGCATCCAGACCGCGCGCGAATTATCCGCGGACGGGCAGCAGGCCGATCTCATCGTCGCCAACAATGTCCTGGCCCATGTCCCGAACCTGCGCGACTTTGTTGCCGGCCTGAAGCTGGCCCTAAAACCCCACGGAGTCATCACCCTGGAATTTCCCCATCTGCTTCGCCTGATCGAAGGCAATCAATTTGACACGATTTACCACGAGCATTTTTCCTACTTTTCCTTTCTCACGGTGGAGGAGATTCTTCGCCAGCACGGACTGGCGGTCTCCGATGTGGAAATACTCCCCACCCATGGCGGCTCCTTGCGCGTATTTGCCGGTCATGCAGAAAGTTCTGCGAGCCCGCCGGCGCGAACCCGGACGGCGCGGATTTCGCAACTCCGGCAGCAGGAACTTGCAGCCGGGATCCGCCATCTCGACACCTATTCCGGCTTCGCGGAACGAGTGCGCGAAGGCAAGCGTTCTCTGCTGGAACTCCTGGCCTCGATCAAACGCTCGGGCAAGTCTTTGGTGGCCTACGGCGCCCCCGCCAAAGGCAACACCCTGCTCAACTACTGCGGCATCGGGCGGGACTTTCTCGACTACACCGTCGATCTCAGCCCGCACAAGCAAAGCCGCTTTCTTCCTGGCACGCACCTCCCCATCTATCACCCGGACAGAATTCGCGAGACTCGTCCCGACTATGTTCTGGTCCTGCCGTGGAATCTGCGCGAGGAAATCGTCGCCCAAATCGGCTACATCCGCGAATGGGGTGGGCGCTTTGTGGTTCCGATTCCCAAGGCGGAAGTGGTGGCGTGAAACTCCGCAGCGCAATCGTAAAGCGAAATTCCGGCGCGTGAAATTCCGGGTACGTGAAATTGGAATGCGTGAAATTCCGGTAGTGGATCAGTCTGAATCTGTCACCCGATGCGCCTGTCAGCATTCAGGATTTGAAAGGGCGCGGCTTCAGAGACCGCGTGAGAACTGGCATTTAACAACTCCGGTGGAGTTGCACCACTGATTTTAGCCGCGAAGCGGCGGCAGAATGCAAGCCCACGGCGCAAGCCGTGGGTAGGAAGTGGGGAAGACACAAGCCCCGGAGGGGCGAAAGAGTGGTTCTCACGCACACTCTTTAGCCGCTGCGGATACGAGTTTTTCAAGTTGCCCCACCACCGAACTTCGACTGCGTGAAATTCAGCTGTGAACCTTCCGGTTTGAAATTTACCGAAACTCCATTGCGCGGAGCCTATGTAGTGGACCCCGAAACTGTCGTCGACGAGCGCGGTTTTTTTGCCCGCACCTGGTGCGCCGAGGAATTCCGATTGCGCGGTCTGAATTCCACTCTGGCACAGTGCAGCCTGTCCTCAAACGCACGGCGCGGTACCCTTCGCGGCATGCACTATCAGAGCGAACCTTATTCCGAGGCTAAACTGGTCCGCTGTTCTGCCGGAGCCATTTACGACGTCCTGCTCGATCTGCGGACTGCGTCGCCGACTTATCTCAAATGGTTTGCAGCCGAGCTGACCGCAGGCAATCACCGCATGCTGTATCTCCCGGAAGGTTTCGCGCATGGCTTCCAGACGCTCGCGGACAGGAGCGAGGTTTTCTATCAGATCTCCCAGGCTTACCGCCCGGAATGCGCGCGGGGAGTCCGCTGGAACGATCCCCGGTTTGCCATCGAGTGGCCGCTGCCCCATCCGATTCTCTCCCCCCGGGATCGCGCTTTCGCCGATTACCTCTCATGAATTCATGTATGCGAGTGATGAATGATGAATGACGAATAACGAATGACGAATACCAGAATCATGAACAGCCCATCATGAACAACGCCGTACTCGTAACCGGGGCCAGCGGCTTTCTCGGCCGCCATTGTCTGCCGTTGCTGGTCGAGGCAGGCTTCGACGTGCACGCCCTTTCGCGGCGGCCGGAGCGCACCTCGACTCCCGGCATCCGCCGCCACGCCGTCGACTTGCTTCGGCCGGGTTCGGCCGCTGAAGTCATGAGCCACATCCGACCGCAATACTTGCTGCACCTTGCCTGGTACGCCGTTCCGGGAAAATTCTGGGAGGCGCGCGAAAACCTCGAATGGCTGCGCGCTAGCCTGGAGCTGCTCCTCGCATTCGCCGGCGGCGGCGGCGAGCGCCTGGTAGCGGCCGGCAGCTGCGCCGAATACGACTGGAATGACGCAGATAACCGCAGCGGCGGCGAATGCAGCGAGGCTGCCACTCCGCTTCTTCCCGGCACCTTGTACGGAAGTTCGAAACATGCCCTCGAGCGCGTCTTGCATCACTCCCGCCGGCAAACCGGAGTGAGTTCAGCTTGGGGAAGGATATTTTTCTTGTATGGCGTCGGCGAGCAGCCGGAGCGGCTGGTGGCCTATGCGGTGCATTCCCTGTTGCAGGGAGAGCCCGCACACTGTTCAGAGGGCCGGCAGGTTCGGGACTTTCTTCATGTCACCGATGCTGCCGCAGCCTTTGTCGCCCTGCTGCGCAGTGAAGTCGAGGGTCCGGTGAATATCGCGTCGGGGATTCCCGTATCCATCCGGCAGATTCTCGAACAGATCGGACAAGAGACCGGCCGGCCCGGCCTGCTGCGCTACGGAGCCCGCGACTCAAGTTTGAACAACCCTGGCTCACGCGCTTCAAGCTTGAACCACGGCAGAACCGAACCGGCGCGCCTATGGGCCAATGTGCGCAGATTAAAGGAAGAGGTTGGCTTCAGTCCGCAATACGATCTCGCCGCAGGTATCCGGCAGACAGTCGAATGGTGGCGCCGTTCGCTCGATCGCGATCCCGTTGCCGCCGCCGTGGCCGAATCAGATGTGGCCGAATCAAATTTGGTCGAATCTGCCGCGACCGAACCAGCCGTAACCGAATCATGAGAGCTTTGCAAAATCTGCGGATCGGTTATGTTCCCTTCCATCCCTCGTTCACAGCCCCGGGAGACCGGCGCCGCTTCTGTTATTACGCGGCCAAGCGCAATCTTCACTTTGAAATCGCCCGGCCAAGCGGGAGCTACGACATCGTAATTCTGACGCAATCCGCCGACATCAGCCTATGGAGCCGCTATCCCCGAGGGCGAACCCGGATCATCTTCGATTTCGTCGACTCTTACCTCTCGATCCCTAACTCCGACCTGAGGGGCGTGTTCCGCGGGGTGGCGAAGTTTGCCGTGGGCCAGAACCGCAGACTCTTGCTGAGTTACCGCCGCGGCCTCGAGCGCATGTGCCGCCGCTCTGACGCTGTCATCTGCAGCACCGACGATCAACGCCGCAAAATTCGCCCATTCTGTTCCAGGGTCTACCCGATCCTCGACTTTCACGGCAGCGTCGTGGGCGCGCCCAAAAATGACTATGC